>JBFJYB010000198.1:0-5370 GCA_041622835.1 Acidimicrobiales bacterium
CAGATACACCACATCGACCACTGGACCCGCCACCTCGGCCCCACCAACCTCGACAACCTCTGCCTGCTCTGCAGCAAACACCACCACCTCGTCCACGAAGGCGGCTGGACCATCCGTCGAAACCCCGACAACACCAACACCGACACCCTCACCCGACCCCCGTTCTTCCGAGCCAAACCCCGCACCCCCACCTGACCACGTGGCAGCAGCGGGCCGGTCCGGGGGGCCGCCGGCGCTCAGCCCAGGTCGTAGCGGTAGACGTTGGTGTCGCGGGGCTGGAACCCCATGCGTTGATACAGGCGGTTGGCCGCCTCGCGGGTCGGGCGGGAGGTGAGGTCGACCGTGGTGGCGCCGCAAGCGGCGGCGTGCTCGATGGCGACGCGGTTCAGCGCCTCGCCGACACCGCGGCCGCGGGCCGCCTCGTCGACGACCACGTCCTCGATCCAGGCCCGGAGGCCGGTGGGGATACGGAAGAGGGCGAGGGTCAGGCTCCCGACGATCCGGCCGTCGACCCGGGCGACGAAGAGCGCCGACGCATCCGACGCGACGATGGCGGCCAGTGCCTCGCGGTCGGGTGCGGGGTTCGACGAGGAGAGCTGCGGGATCAGCCGGGCAAAGGCCTCGATCAGCTCGTCGTCGACGACGCTGACCTCGTCGATCTCGGCGGTCAGATCCATGGGGGCCTCCGGCACGGCGCCATCCTACGGCGGGCGACGGCCCAGACCAGCGGTTTCCGGTCGCCGCGAAGGGTGGGCGGCTGACCTCCTGCGGTGGTCGAAAAATGGGTCGGGTCGTACGGCTCAGATCGCCGTCGAGCACTGTCCCCGGGGTCACCAGGCCCGATAGCGTGACCCTTGTGGTGGACGGAGAGCAGCCTTCCAGAATCGACGACGTCGAGTGGCTGGCCGACGTCCGGCCGACCCAGCCGATCATGTTGGTCGCCTTCGAGGGGTGGAACGACGCCGGCGACGCCGCGACCCAGGCGGTCGACTTCCTCCGCCGTCGGAGCCGGAGCCAGCCCATGGCCCGAGTCAACGCCGAGCCCTACTTCGACTTCACGACCGCCAGGCCTCGGATCGAGATCGACCTCGACGGTGAGCGACGCATCCAGTGGCCCGACAGCACGCTGTACGCCGGCTCGCTCGGCGGCTCGGGCACCGACGTGGTCTTCCTGCTCGGCGTCGAGCCCCAGCTGCGCTGGCGCAGCTTCTGCTCACGCGTCGTCGAGGTCGCCAAGCACCTCGACGCCTCGCTGGTCGTGAGCCTCGGAGCGCTCCTGGCCGACGTCCCCCACTCGAGACCGGTCGAGATCTACGGCAGCGCCGACGACGTCGAGCTGGCCGAGGAACTGGCCCTCACCCCGTCGACCTACGAGGGCCCGACCGGGATCGTCGGCGTGCTCCAGCACGCGTGCCGCGACGCCGGCCTACGGTCGGCCTCGCTGTGGGCCGCGGTCCCCAGCTACGTCCCCGGCGCCAGCTCGCCCAAGGCGGCGTTGGCCCTCATCAGCCGCCTGCAGGAGCTCATCGGGTTCTCGCTGTCGACCACCGAGCTCGAGATCGCGGCCGCCAGCTACGAACGCCAGGTGTCGGAGCTGGTCGAGGAGGACGACGACACCCTGGCCTACGTGCGCGAGCTGGAGCAGCACTACGACGACGACGAGCGCCGGGCCGACGACATCCTCGACCTGCCCGGCCTCGACAGCGACGGGCCGGTCGCAGCAGCCGCACTGGTGGAAGAGGTCGAGCGCTTCCTACGGGAGCAGCCCGGCTGAGAGCGGCTCAGAGCCCCTGACGCTCGAGCCAGCCGACCAGATCGCCGAGCACCCCTCGCCACCCCACCTCGTTGAAGATCTCGTGCTTCATGTCGGGGTAGACGATCCGCTCGACCCCGGGCAGGCCCTCGAACCGCTCGGTCGCGTCGACGGGAACCAGCTCGTCGGCCGAGCCGTGCATGACGAGCGTCGGCACCGCCAGTTGGTCGAGGCGGCCGGCGGTGGCCTGCATCGTCTCGAACACCGCAGCCACGAGCGCCACGGTCGCGCGCGGATCGATCAGCGGGTCGGCGTCGTAGGCGGCGCCGACGGCCGGGTCGCGCGACAAGACGGTGGAGTCGAACATCGCCGGCAGGCGCGTCCGCCCCATCACCGGTGACAGCAGCCGGGGCATGGCCAGCATGGGGGCCGGCAGCGATGCTCCGAGGGCAGGCGCGCTGAGAACCAGCAGATCGGGAGGAGGGCGTCCGCTGACGGCGTAGGTCGCGGCTGCCAGCCCGCCCATCGAGTGGCCGCACAGCACGACCGGGCGGCCGGCAGCCCGCAGCTGGCCGAGATGGTCCTCGATGTCGTCGAGGTACTCGTCGAACGACCGGATGTAGGACCGGCGGCCGCCGGTGTGGCCGTGACCTCGCTGGTCGTAGGCGACCGCCCCGAAGCCGTGTTCGTTCAGGAACCGACCGACGTGCTCGTACCGTTCGCTGTGCTCAGCCAGACCGTGGACGATCAGCACCAGCGCCCGGGGATCGGCGACCGGCCATTCCCGTCGCAGCTGGGTGAGGCCGTTGCGGGTCACCCCGTACACCACCGTCGACGTGGCCGGCACCGCCGTGGCGCTCGGGTTCCCGTTGCCCGTGCCGTTCGTCTTCGAGGTTGCGGACTGGCTGGCGGTTCTGTCTGCGTTCATCCTGGCTCTCCAGTCGGCTGGCGCCACGGCGGGTCGCGCGGCAGGTCGTAGGCCACGTCGATGTCGTGCCCCCGGATGGCGGCGAAGGCCTTCTCGGCCCAGTAGTCGGCCCCGGCGACGGGGTGCGGAAGGTCGTCCTCGGCGAAGAAGCCGACGTCGGAGCACTCGAGGGGATGGGCGGCCAGCTCGCCCCCGACGGCCCGGCAGTGGAAGACGAGCGAGTACAGCGGGATCCGGGTGAAGCCCAGTCGGAGGCCGTCCATGACCGCGATCAGGCGCACGACCTCGCACTCGATGCCGGTCTCCTCGCGGACCTCCTTGACCGCGACCTCGGAGGCCGAGTAGCCGACGTCGGCCCAGCCGGTGGGGTACAGCCAGATCCCGGAGTCGGCCCGCTTGACGAGCAGCAGCTCGCCGGCGTCGTTGCCGACCACCGCCCCGACGGTCGCCTTCGGCGTCACGTAGCCGGCGATCCCCTCGCCGACCGACGCCAGCCAGTCCTGCACCCGGGCGTCGGGATCGATGCCACGGTCGATCGACGCCCGGATGTCGGCCGCCACCACCAGCACCTCCTCGAACCGCTCCCGCTCGTAGAGGTTGTCGGTGAAGCCGAGCCCGGTTCGGGCGATGGCCGCCAGCGACTCGGCCCATCGCAGCAGGTCGGCCTCGGAGATCGGGCCGGGATCGGGCTCGGTCACCGTTCCGGTCCCGAGATGGCGTACTTGACGGCCAACTCGATCTCGTGCAGGTAGGCCGGATCGGTCACCTTGTCCCCGTCGCGATCTCTGACGAAGAAGGAGTCGACCACATGGTCGCCGAGAGTCTGGGCCTTGCAGCCGGTGATGTCGAGGTCGAGCTGCGACAGGGCGTGGGCGATCCGGCAGAGCAGCCCCACGCTGTTCGGGGCGGCGACCTCGACGACCGTCGACGTCGACGACAGCGTGTTGTGGACCGCCGCTTCGAGCCGGACGATCGGTGTCGGGGCGCGGCGATCGGCCGGTTCGCCGTAGATGCGGGTGCGTTCGGCCAGCCGGGCGAACACCGCCAGCCGCCCGTCGACGGCGGCATCGAGATCCTTGACGACCCGCTCCCAGGCGATCGGGGCGTCGAGCGTGTTCTCGACCCGGAAGACCTGCAGCGCCATCCCGTGCCCTGATGCGACGTCGGCCTGGAGCACGTCGAGGCCGTTGAGGGCGAGCGTTCCCGCCATCTTCCACAGCAGCGCCGTGCGGTCGGGTACGACGATGGTGGCGATGTCGCCCTCGCCCCGTACGACCCGCTGACCGGCCGCCATGAGCTGCTCGTGCTCGTCGGTCGGAAACCGCTTCGGCACCGCCACGTCCCCGTGCTCGAGGAGGTGCAGCGTCCGGTGGACGAGGTCGCGCACCAGGCCCGCCTTCCAGTTGCTCCAGGCTGCCGGTCCGGTGGCGATCGAGTCGGCCTCCGTGAGGGCGTCGAGCAGCTTCAGCACCTGGGTCGACCCGACCTGGGCGGCGACGGCGCGGATCGTCTCGTCGTCGTCGAGGTCGCGGCGGGTGGCGACGTCGGGCAGCAGCAGATGGTGTTCGACCATGGCGACCAGCGAGCCGACGTCGTCGTCGGGGTAACCCATCCGGCTGGCGATCTGGGCCACGAGGCCACGACCGACCTCGGAGTGATCCCCGGGGTAGCCCTTGCCGATGTCGTGCAGCAGTGCTCCGACGACGAGCAGGTCGGGCCGGTCGACGCGCTCGGTGAGCCCGGCCGCCTGCGCGGCCGCTTCCATGAGGTGTCGGTCGACGGTGAACCGGTGGTAGGCGTTGCGCTGCGGACGGCTGCGGCACGGCTCCCACTCGGGGAGCAGGCGCACCCACAGCCCGACGTGGTCGATGGCTTCGATCAACGCGATGGCGGGTGGGCCGGCCATGAGCAAGCGCTCGAAGCTCCGGCGTCCGGCTTCGGGCCACGGCATCGGCGGGGGCGGGACCCGTTCGGCGAGGGTGAGCAGCGTCGGATGCTCGATCCGGGCACCGGCCTCGGCCGCATGCGTCGCCACGTCGAGAGGGAGGAAGGGGTTGGTCAGGTCGGCATCGGCGGTCACCCGCACGCTGTGATCGCGCAGCTCGATGCCCGGCCCGACCGACGTCGGCTCCCGGCGGCGGAACCGCCGGCGGCGGGTCGCCAGGCCGTGCCAGACCTCGTCGCTGATCCACGTGATGAACCGGGCCGACGACGCGACCTCGGCCATGAGCTGGTCGGCATCCTCGTACCCCAACGCGGCGGCGACCGCATCCTGCTCCTCGAGCAGCAGCAGCTCGCCGCTGCGGCCCGTCGTCCGGTGGAGCTCGACACGAGCGGCGAGGATCGTCTCGTAGGCCGCCCGGAGGGCGGTCTCGTCGTAGCTGGGCTCGTCGCGCTCGGCCGCCTGAGCCCACTCCAGCACGTGCACGTCGCGGAGACCGCCCTCACCCTGCTTGAGGTCGGGCTCGAGCAGGAAGGCAACCTCGCCGTGGCGGCGATGGCGTTCCTCCTGGCGCTGGGCGAGGACCGGCAGCCAGTGCTTGACCGACCGCCGCCAGTGCTGGGCGGCGCCGTCGGCAAGACGGCTCGACATGTCGCGATCGCCGGCCAGGTGGCGCAGTGAGAGCAGCGAGGTCGCGGTGTCGAGGTCGTCGCGGCCGAGGGCCAGGGCCTGCTTCACCGTACGAAC
>JBFJYB010000199.1:0-5343 GCA_041622835.1 Acidimicrobiales bacterium
AAACCGCGTGCGACCTGGAGGCCGGCCCGTTTGAGCACCCGGGCAGGCTAGCGCCCAGCCCCTCGTGGCCGAACCACCCGCCGCCGCTGCCCGTCGGCTACCCGACGGTCGAGTCGAACAGTGGACCGCCGTCGACCGGGCCTCCCTTCTTCCACTGGCTCTTGGGCACCCCGACGAGGACCTCACCCGAGCACGATCCGCCCTGGCCGTCGTCGGCGGTGAAGCCGACGTGGTACACGCGGCCGTCGCCGTTGCCGGCACGCTCCGCCCGTACCGTGGCGGTCGGCGTCCCCAACCCGAAGCCGTCGGGAGCGGTGTCGCCGTCGCCCAGGCCGTCGGTCGGCTCGTCCTGGAAGATGGAGACGACGGTCGTGGTGACAGCGTCGCCGTCCGGGTCGGTCACGCCGAGCACGTCGATGTCGACCAGCCGGTGGTCTGGCGGCCAGATCGTGTCGACCGAAGCCGCCGCGGCCGAGCACACCGGCGGCTCGTTGGGCACCTCGACCTCGACGGCACCGATGTCGCACCCCGGTCCCTGCGGCCGGGCGATCCCGCGCTGGTCGGCCGTCTCGACCGGATCGCACGCGCCGGCGGCGATGGCGTCGACGAGCGGCGAAGCCGGGTCGGGCAGGTGGGTCGGCGTGGAGCCGCCGTTGTCGGCCAGCGGACCCAGCAGCGGGTCACTGCCCCCGGAGGTGTCCCCGACACCGACGAACCCGCAGCTCCCGTCGTCGTCGTAGCTGTAGGACGAGGTCGTCGGTCCGTCGATGAGGCAGCTCGCCGAGCCGCCCGGGTAGGCCACGACCGAGCCGAAGGAGCTCATGCCGTTGCCGTTGCCCCGGTCCCACACCCGGATGTTCTCGCCGCGCCCGGCCGGACCGTCGTTACCGATCACCGTGGCGTACACCAGCGTGAGCGGGCCGCGCGACATGATCCCGCCCCCGCCCTGGCCGCCGTTGCCGTTGGTGAGCCGGTTGCCGGACACGGTCGAGTTGATGATCACGACCTCGTTGCCGAAGATCCCGGCGCCCTCACCGCGGAAGCCAGCTGCGGTGTTGTCGGCGATCGTCGAGCCGATGGCGACGACGCGATTGGCGACGACGCCACCGGTGTCGTCGGCACCGAAGTTGCCGACTACCGCGCTGTCGATCAGCGTGAGGTTGCCCCGTGCGCCGGCGGCGCCGCCGTCGCCGTTGCCCGCGGTGCGGTTGTCGACGAGCACAGAGCCGATGATGTCGAGGTCACCCACCACGGCCCACACCCCGCCGCAGCACGCGCCGGACTGTCCACCCTGGCCGCCGGTGATCGTGACGTCTCGAATCGTGACCTTCGGAGCGGCGTCGGCCCGGAGGGCGCGGCCCTTGCGGTTGGCGTCGATGGTGAAGCCGGCGCCGTCGATGGTCAGCTCCTCGGTGCCGGCGTAGACCCCGTCACCCGACTGGGCGAAGGTGATGTCGGCGGTCAGGATGATCGTGTGCGGTCCGCTGGGGTCGGAGCCGAGGCTGGTCAGCGCCGCCCGGTACTCGGCCTCGGTGGCCACCGAGACCGTCGTGGCCGCTGCGTGCCCTGGGGCGATGACGACGACCAACGAGGCCAGCAGCGCCAGCGCGCCGAGCACCGCGAGCCGAAGCCGGATCGATGGGGGTGCCATGGAAGGTCCTCCCGTCTGCTTTGGGTCCTGCTCCACCCGGGGACCCGCGAGGAGCGGATTTCCCTCTCTCCGAGACAGCCTGAGGCACCGATCGGCCATCAGCCAGGGCCGAACGTCACGACGGGTCAGGGGCCGGTCAGACGCGCGCGAGGACGGCCTCGCTGAAGGGCGGCCAGAGCTCGAGGGACCACGGGCCGAACTCGCGGTCGGTCAAAGCAACGCAGGCGAGGCCGCGGTCGGGGTCGACCCAGAGGAACGTGCCCGACCCGCCGAAGTGACCGAAGGTGCGGGGCGAGGCCGAGGGCGCGGTCCAGTGGGGGTTCTTGTCGCCGCGGATCTCCATGGCGAGGCCCCAGGGGTTGGGGTCGAAGCGCCCGAAGCCGGGGACGACGCCGGCGAGATCGGGGAACTGGACGCTGGTTGCCTCGGCCAGCGTCTCGGAGGCGACCAGCGTCGGGCGAAGCAGCTCGCGCCCCAGCACGAGCAGGTCGCCGACGCAGCTGTGCACCCCGTCGGCCGGCGAGCCCCGCAGCTCGGTCCGGCTCATGCCCAGCGGCACAAGCACGGCCTCGGCCAGGTAGTCGGTGAACGCGATCCCGGTCTGCGCGGCCAGGTACTCGGCGAACCGCTCGATGCCGGCGTTCGAGTAGACCCGACGCCGGCCGACGCCGCCGAGGGGCTCGTCGCCGTCGAAGCCCAGCCCCGACGCATGGGCCAGCAGGTGGCGGACCGTCGATCCGTCGGGGCCGGCCGGGTCGTCGAGGTCGATCGAGCCCTCTTCGAGCGCGACCAGCGCGGTCAGCCCGACCAGGACCTTGCTGATCGACGCCAGCCGGGTCACCCACTGCGGATCGCCGCCCAGGCCCAGCGTCTCGTCGGCGTCGGTGACCCCGGCGGCGGCACGGTCGACCGGCCACGGGGCGAGCAGGTCGTCGAGGGCGATCACGGCCCCGGCACCACGCCTAGCGCTGACCGGCCAGCTTGCGATTCCTGATCTTCGACTTGACGTAGTCGCGGTTGGTCAGGGCGATGAAGTCGAGGGAGATCTCCTTGGGGCAGGCCTCCTCGCACTCGCCGTGGTTGGTGCAGCTGCCGAAGAACCGCTCCATCGTCTCGACCATCGCCTCGGTGCGCATCCACCGCTCGGCCTGGCCCTGGGGCAGCAGGTTCAGGTGCTGGACCTTGGCCGACGTGAACAGTTGGGCCGCGCTGTTGGGGCAGGCGGCGACGCAGGCCCCGCACCCGATGCAGGCCGCCGCGTCGAAGGCGGTGTCGGCCGCCTCCTTGGGGACCGGGATCAGGTTGGCGTCGGGCGCGCTCCCGGTGGCCACGGTGATGAAGCCGCCGGCCTCGATGATGCGGTCGAGCGGCGAGCGATCGACGACCAGGTCCTTCACGATCGGGAACGACGTGGCCCGCCACGGCTCGATGACGATGTGGTCGCCGTCGGCGAACCGGCGCATGTGGAGCTGACAGGTCGCGGTCGCGTGCTCGGGGCCGTGCGCCCGCCCGTTGATCATCACGCCACACGTGCCGCAGATGCCCTCCCGGCAGTCGCTCTCGATCTCGATGGGCTCGCGGCCGTCGGCGATCAGCTGCTCGTTGACGACGTCGATCATCTCGAGGAACGACATGTCCTCGCTGATGCCCGACGCCGGGTAGGTCTCGAAGCGGCCCGGCGAGTCGGGACCGGCCTGACGCCACACCTCGAGCGTGAGGTCGATGGTCACTTGTAGCTCCGCTGGGTCAGCTCCACCTCGTCGAACACGAGCTGCTCGCGGTGCTCGACCGGATCGGTGCCCGGGCCGGTCCACTCCCACGCCGACACGTGGGAGAAGTTCTCGTCGTCGCGCTTGGCTTCCCCCTCCTCGGTCTGGTGCTCGGTACGGAAGTGGCCGCCGGCGGACTCCTCGCGCGTCAGGGCGTCACGGGCCATCAGCTCGGCCAGCTCGAAGAAGTCGGCGACCCGCCCCGCCTTCTCGAGCGAGGAGTTGAGCGAGTCGGCGCCCCCGAGGACGCGTACGTCCTTGAGGAACTCGTCGCGCAGCGCGGGGATCTCCGACAGCGCCTTCTCGAGACCGGCCCGGTCGCGCTCCATGCCGATGTGGTCCCAGACCAGCTTCCCGAGCTCGCGGTGGAACCAGTCGACCGAGCGGGTGCCACCGATCGACAGCCACTGGCGGGTCTGCTCGTTCACGCGGGCCTCGGCGGCCGCGAAGGCCTCGTGCCGGGTGTCGAGCGGCCGGGTCCCGAGCAGGGGAGCCAGGTAGTTGCCGATGGTGTACGGGATGACGAAGTAGCCGTCGGACAGGCCCTGCATCAGCGCGCTGGCGCCGAGCCGGTTGGCGCCGTGGTCGGAGAAGTTGGCCTCGCCCAGCACGAACAGGCCGGGCACGTTGCTCATCAGCTCGTAGTCGACCCAGAGCCCGCCCATCGTGTAGTGCGAGGCCGGGTAGATGCGCATCGGCCGCCCGTACGGGTTCTCGCCGGTGATGCGCTGGTACATCTCGAACAGGTTCCCGTACTTGGCGCGGATGGTGTCCTCGCCGTCGCGGGCGATGGCGTCGGCGAAGTCCAGGTAGACGCCGTTGCTCAGGGGTCCGACGCCCAGGCCGCGGTCGACCACGGTCTTGGCGTTGCGGGACGCGACGTCGCGGGGGACCAGGTTGCCGAACGCCGGGTACTTCTCCTCGAGGTAGTAGTAGCGCTCCGCCTCGGGGATCTCGGCCGCCGGCCGCTGCTCGTCGGGGCTGCGGGGCACCCAGATGCGCCCGTCGTTGCGCAGCGACTCGGACATGAGGGTGAGCTTCGACTGGAACTCGTCGCTGGCCGGGATGCAGGTGGGGTGGATCTGGGTGAAGCAGGGGTTGGCGAACAGGGCGCCCTGGCGGTGGGCTCGCCAGGCGGCGGTGACGTTGCAGGCCATGGCGTTGGTGGACAGGTAGTACACGTTGCCGTACCCGCCGGTGGCCAGCACCACGGCGTGGGCGCTGTGGCTCACCACGTCGCCGGTCACCAGGTCGCGGGTCACGATGCCCACCGCCTGGCCGTCCTCGACGACCAGGTCGAGCATCTCGGTGCGGGTGTAGAGCTGGCACGAGCCCAGTGCGACCTGTCGCATGAGCGCCGAGTAGGCGCCCAGCAGCAGCTGCTGGCCGGTCTGGCCCCTGGCGTAGAAGGTGCGGGACACCTGGGCGCCGCCGAAGGACCGGTTGTCGAGGAGGCCGCCGTATTCGCGGGCGAAGGGAACGCCCTGGGCGACGCACTGGTCGATGATGTTGCCGCTGACCTCGGCGAGGCGGTGGACGTTGGCCTCGCGGGAGCGGAAGTCACCGCCCTTGATGGTGTCGTAGAAGAGGCGCCAGACCGAATCGCCGTCGTTCTGGTAGTTCTTCGCGGCGTTGATGCCGCCCTGGGCGGCGATGCTGTGGGCCCGGCGCGGGCTGTCGTGGTAGGTGAAGACCTTCACCTTGTACCCGAGCTCGCCGAGGCTGGCGGCGGCGGCCGCGCCGGCCAGACCGGTACCCACCACGATCACCTCGAACTTGCGCTTGTTGGCCGGGTTCACCAGCTTCATGGCGAACTTGTGGTTCGACCACTTCTCGGCGACGTCGCCGTCGGGGACCCGTGAGTCGAGCTGGCCGATCATCACTCGCCGCGCCCGTCGGCGCCGTCGATGTCGATGGGCTCCA
>JBFJYB010000200.1:0-5336 GCA_041622835.1 Acidimicrobiales bacterium
GACAACTGGCACGTCCACTACAACCTGTGCCGGCTCGACGGCCAGGACGTGACCGTTCCGGCCGAGGTCTGCTACGAGCAGGACGGGACCGTCGGCGAGTTCGAGGAGAACCAGATCGATACCGCGCCGACCGGCGACGCCAGCGAGGGATGGATGATCCACGCCTGGGCCGACCCCGACCACGACAACCAGCTCGGCGCCTTCTCGATGTGGAACCCGTCGGTGTGGCCGGTGAGCGACCCCACCGCGATCCTCCAGGTCGACGCATCGCGGATCCGGGCCTCGGGCACCGAGGTCGTCGACGACTTCACCCTGCCCGACGTCGAGCTCCGGGGCCCCGGCCGAGTGACGTTCTTCAACGCTGACGGCGTAGCCCACACCATCACCGCCGGCACGCCGATCGACCCGAGCGCCGACCTGTTCGACTCGGGGATCGTGGGCAGCCGCCAGATCACCACCGTCGACCTGAGCGAGCCCGGCGAGTTCAGCTACTTCTGCTCGCTGCACCCCGACATGCAGGCCACGATCTCCGTCGGCTGAGCGCGCCGGGGGGTGGAGATGGCCGGCCTCGGGTAACTGCCGTAGTGTGACCGGTTCCGGGGGTGGCTCGACCCCGGTCGGACACGAGGGGGCGCGTGAGGCACGGCACTGTTCGCGGCGCGGTGTTGGCGGCATCGACCACGATGATCCTGTTTGCGCTGGTACGTCCCGCTGCCGGCCTGCCGTCCGGGGATCAGGGCGACGAGTTGGTCGCCGTACCACCCGAGTTCCCGACCGAGGTGGTCATCGACGTCGGCGTGAACGACATCCCGAGCATCGACGAGCGCGAGCAGCTGTTCGAGATCGACGGCACGTTGTTCGCCTTCTGGGTCGACGAGAGGCTCGCGTTCGATCCCGCGGAGTTCGGCGCCGAGTCCAAGGTGTATCAGGGCGAGGTGGCGGCGGAGAAGCTGAAGACCGAGGTCTGGTGGCCGGACTTCGAGCTCGTCGACGGTCGCGGAGCGCGTGAGACGATTGCGCTCGCTCTCTCCGTGGACTTCGACGGGCTCGTCGTCTACCAGGAGCGGTTCCTGGCAACCGTCGCCCAGCCGTTCCTGTTGCAGGAGTTCCCGTTCGACGAGCACGACATCTCCCTGCACTTCGAATCGTTCACCCAGGGGATCGATCGCGTCGTGTTCCTGTCGCTCGACGACGTCTTTGCAGATGTCGACGAGCCTCCGCCCGACCTCAGCTTCGCGTGGGACGACGACGAGTGGTCGGTCAGCGGTGGGGAAGAACCACCCGAGATCGTGAACGACGAGGACAGTGGCTTCGCCGGCGCAACCATCTCGGTATCGATCAGCCGCAACTCGGGCTTCTACATGACGAACATCGTCCTGCCGCTCCTGCTGATCGTGTCCATCTCCTTCGCGGTGTTCTGGATGGACCTCGAGACCATGACCCTCGCGGACCGGCTGGGCGTATCGATCACCAGCCTGCTGACCGTTGTCGCCTTCGACTTCGTGACCGGCGACCTCCTCCCCAAGCTGCCGTATTCGACCCGGCTCGATGTCCTCTACACCGTGAGCTACGTGTTCGTCGCGCTCACCGTCGTGACGAGCATGATCGCCTACTGGAAGCACCGCACGGGCGACGAGAAGGCGGTGCGCACCGCCGGACGACTCGACCGCCGGGCCCGGTGGGTCATCCCGCTCGGCTACGGGCTCGCGGTGACGGCGTCGCTCACCGGCGCCCTGAACTGATCGCGGGCTTCCCCCCGGTCCGCTCCTAGCGTGGAGCCATGAGCGACTACGACATCGAGTTCTTCTTCGACCCCGTGTGCCCGTTCGCGTGGATCACCTCACGGTGGGTCGAGAAGGTGGTCGCCCAGCGTGACTACCGCGTCGACTGGCGGTTCATCCCGCTGCGGATCCTCAACAAGGACAAGGATTACGCCACCCACTTCCCGCCCGAGTACGTGCACGGTCACGGCGCCGGGCTCCGCATGTTGCGGGTGGCGGCCCAGGTCCGGGCCGAGCACGGCCGCGACCAGATGTTCCCGCTCTACACCGCGTTCGGCCGCAGCATCCACGACGTGGACCCCGAGCAGGCCCGTCGGCAGTTCGACCGGTTGGGCTCGGTCGAGCACGCCGCCGAGGTCCTCGAGTCGGCCGGCCTGCCGGCCAGGCACGCCACCGCCGTCGACGACGAGAGCTGGGACGCCGAGCTCGAGCAGGAGGCGGAGGACGCGCTGACCCACACCGGTCGCGAGGTCGGCACACCGATCATCGCCTTCCAGCCGCCCGACGGTCCCGCCTTCTTCGGGCCGGTGATCAGCCGCATCCCCGACGACGAGGTCGCAGTCGGGCTGTGGGACGCAGTCGTCCATCTCGCCGAGTTCCCCGGATTCGCCGAGCTGAAGCGGAGCCTGCGCGAGGTCCCGCAGCTCCAGGCGCTGGGCTGGACGCCCGGCGACGAGGCGGTGGAGGAAGACTGGCAGGGCGGCAGCCGCCGGCGCGCCGCCCCCTGATCTCTAGCCGGGCGGGTCGATGGCGCCGGTGAGGCCGTAGGGCTCGTAGGGCCCCAGGATGTTCTGCTCCAGCACCCCGATCCCGGTGCGGTCCCCCATCGTGACCCGCATCAGGTGCTGGACGTGCTGGTTCTCGTAGGCGGTGTCGTCGACCGCGGCCAGCGCCCAGCGCTCGCTCCCCACCTCGGCCTCGCCGCGCCACTGGCCGTGACCCCAGTCGGGGTGCGAGTAGCCGATCCCCTTCATCCGGAACGTGAACAGCTTCTCCATCTCGATCTCGTGACGGGAGCCGTCGTCGATCGCGGTCATGGCCAGCGTCGCGGAGGCGACCATCCGGCTCCCGGGCTCGAACACCAGCCGGTGCTCGTGGTGTCGCAGGTGACGGACCGCGTCGTCCTCGACGCCGGGAAGGTCGTCGACCGAGTCGTAGGTGGGCAGGATCGCCCCGACGCTGTACATCGGCAGCCCGCGGGTGTCCTCGAACAGCTGGTAGTGGACGCAGACGTCGTCGAAGTGCAGCGGCGCCCAGATGAAGAACAGGCCCCCGGGCCCACCTACGCCCGGGGCGCCTCGACGATCGCCGCCGGCGAGCGGCCGGATGCCCCACGACCGGTCTTTCGTTCCGTAGGTCTCCCCGGCATCGAGCTCGACCGATCGGCCGTGATACCGCAGTGACCCGCTCCACCGACCGAGCTGGGTGAAGCGGGTGGTGTCCATGATCCGGCGGAGCCCGGCCGGCCAGACGTGTCGCGGCTCCTCCACGTTGGCGGTGCGACCCTCGAACAGCAGGTCGCACTCCCACCCGGTCTCGTTGTCGGCCAGGGTCACCCGGCACGAGCGCATCGGCTGCACGATCTCGAGCTCGAAGGGCCCCACCCGCATGTCGGTCGGCTCGTCACCGGCGCGGGCCGAGCCGTGGAAGGCGTGCTGCTCGCCGTCGGCGACGATGCTGATCCCGCAGTCCTTGATCCCCAGGTGCGGGTAGTAGGCGGCCGCCACCCCGAAGTACGTGTCGCCGCCGGTGGAGTAGCCGTTGAACCAGTAGCGCTCGTAGACGTCCTTGTCGCTCGACGCCGGGACGGCGATCGGGTCGGGCGTCTGGTGGATCGGATAGTCGTCGAACAGGCTCAGCATCGTGTCCCCGGCTCAGCGGTCGCCGCAGCGCAGGACACCGGCGGTCTCGAGCTCGGCAGCGGCGGCCGCGTCGTAGCCCAGCTCGGCGAGGATCTCGGCGTTGTGCTCGCCGAGGAGCGGCGCGACCAGGTCGATCGGGTCGGGACGTGAGGAGAACCGCAGCGGGTTCCCCGGCACGGTCACCTCCCCGAGGATCGGGTCGGGCACGGTGCGGATCATGTTCCGCGACTCGAAGTACGGATGCCCGACCGCGCCGATGGGCTCGAGCACCGGCGCGCTGGGGATCCGCTCGGCGTCGAGGGCGGCCAGCACCTCGGCGTCGGTGGCAAAGGTCGCCATCCACTCCTCGATCAGGTCGTTGAGCTCCTGGCGGTTCCTCTGCCGCTCGTTCAGGTCGGCGAACCGCTCGTCGTGCTCGAGGTCGGGCCGGCCGATGGCCCGGCAGAACCGACCCCACTGCGCCTGCATCACCTGGATGACGATCCAGCCCTCGGGCGCCTTGAACGCGCCCATCGGCGCGTTGATCCTGGCCTGATGACCCGACCGGGTCGGCCGCCAGCGCATGCCGGTCAGCACCGGTCCCTGCACGGTGACCTCGTGCTGGTGGAACAGCGCGTCGACCATCGAGATGTCGCAGTGCTGACCCTCGCCGGTGCGCTCTCGGTGGAACAGGGCGAACCCGATGGCGGCCGCGGCATGGACGCCGGCCCCCACGTCGCCGATCGAGGTGCCGACCGGGGTGGGCGGCCCGTCGCGGGCGCCGGTCATGTGCATGATGCCGCCCATGGCCTGGGCGATCAGGTCGAACGCCGGCTTGTCCGACCAGGCGCTGTCACGCCCGTACCCCGAGATCGACGCCATCACCAGTCGTGGACGGCGCGCCGCCACCGACGCCCAGTCGAGGCCCCGCCGCTCGAGCACGCCCGGCCCGTAGTTCTCGACGAACACGTCGGCCCGATCGAGCAGACGGTCGAGCACGGCCCGGCCGTCGGGATGGTCGAAGTCGACGCACAGCGACCGCTTGCCCCGGTTCTGCTGGACGAAGTAGCCGCTGCGGCCGTCCTTCACGATGGCGTAGGTCCGGCTCGGGTCGCCGTGGGGAGCCTGCTCGACCTTCACGACGTCGGCGCCCAGCTCGGCGAGCAGGCGGGTGACCGTCGGGCCCGCCAGGTACTGGGTCATGTCGACGACCCGGACCCCGTCGAGAAGCGTTGTGGTCACGTCGAGACCGTAGTCGGGCGGACGCCCCTGCTCAGGGGCTGACGATGCGGTGCGGTCCCAGGTGGGCGGTCTCGTTGACCGACCTTACCGACCGGATGCCGCTGGCCGCCGACGCCTGGACCCGCGTCAGCGACGCGTAGTCGGTGCGCAGTCCCCACGGGTCGTCGTATCCGACGATGCGGCGCAGGTACACCATGGTCGTCATCCCGTGACAGAACACGGCCACCACCTGCCCGGGATGGGCGGTGACCAGCGCCTCGAAGGCGGCCGTCACCCGGTCGCTGAACTCGTCGATGTCGACCCCGGGGTACATCGAGGCCGGATCCGAGATCACCTCGGCCCAGGCGGCACCGCCTTCGGCCTTCAGCTCCTCCATGGGGAGGTACGAGTCGCTGCCGCTGTCGATCTCGGCCAGGTCGTCGATCACCTCGGCGTCGATGCCCAGCGCCAGGGCCAGCGGCTCGGCCGTCTC
>JBFJYB010000201.1:0-5330 GCA_041622835.1 Acidimicrobiales bacterium
CTGCTGAAGCAGGGGCGGGCCGAGCTGGTGGTCCAGAAGCTCACCGAGATCGGTGTCGACGACATCCGCCCGTTCGCGGCCGAGCGCTCGGTCGTGCGATGGGACGAGTCGAAGCGCGTGGCGCAGGTCGAGCGCTGGCGACGGGTAGCCCGCGAAGCGGCGATGCAGTCGAGACGGGTGTGGCTTCCCGACGTCCACGAGATCGGCGACCTGCCTGCGATCGCGGGGAAAGCGGGGACCGCGCTCGCCGAGCGCGGCGGCGAACGGCCCAGCTCTGTGGTCACCACCCTCGTGACCGGGCCGGAGGGAGGGTTTTCCGAAGCCGAACGCACGATGGCGCAATCGGTCACGCTCGGTCCACACGTGCTGCGGGCCGAGACCGCAGCCATCGTCGCGGGCACCGTTCTCGTCGCCCTGCGTTCCGGGGTAGTTCGCGCGACCCAGCCGTAGGTGGGTTGGCGAGCGTTGTCGTTGCTCGTGACCACTCTGTGCACTTATGATCGCTTCACCGGAAGTGACCGGGCGCCGCCGTGGCGTGGTAAAACCGAGCCTAGGACGGCCAACGACAGCCATCGAAGGCAGCGCGAGTGAACGAGATGCATGACGAGCCGGGCGAATCGTCTGACTACAGCCGGCGGGTCGGACTGCGGTTGCGCGCCATCCGGAAGCAGAAGCGGATGTCGCTGCAGGAGGTCGAGGCCAGCTCCGGGGAGGAGTTCAAGGCGTCGGTCGTCGGCGCCTACGAGCGGGGGGAGCGCGCCATCTCGGTGCCGCGGCTCCAGCGCCTGGCCCGGTTCTACAACGTCCCCGTCGATCAGCTCCTCCCGCCCGACGGCCCCGACTTCGGCGTTCCGGCCGCGGCCATCGATCTGACCCGGCGCGAGCACACCGCCGACGCCAACGCGTCGGTCACCCTCGACCTCACCCGTCTCGACGAGCTGTCGGGCCCCGAGGCGGGGATGCTCGGCCGCTACGTCACGATGATCCAGGTCCAGCGGCAGGACTTCAACGGTCGCATGCTCACGATCCGCCGCGACGACGTCCAGGCGCTGGCCTGCATCCTGGGTGTGGGACCCGACAGCGCTCCCGGCCGGCTCGAGGATCTGGGGATCGCCTACCGGCCCTGAGCGCCATCGGCGGGCAGGGGCGGCAGGGCGAAGACCTGACCCGGGTACACGAGGTCGGGGTTGTCACCGTCGACGAGCACCTCGCGGTTCAACTCGATGAGCTGGCCCCAGTAGGCGACGACGGAGGCGTCGTCGACGGGGCCACCCTCGGCCTCGGTCAAGGTCTCCTCGGCCACCCGCCAGAGATGATCGCCGGCCTCGATCACCCACACCGAGGCTGCGGGCTCGTCGGGGGCCGGCTCGTCGGGCTGGGGCTGTTCGAGCTCTGCGACCGGCTCGGGCTCCCCGCCCGGGCGAGGCTCGCCCGCCGTCGGGGCGAGCTCTGCGACCGGGGGCATGACCTCGTCGGTCAGCCGCTGCTGCCGCGCCGTGCCGTCGAGACGGGTCTGGCTGGCGGTGCTCTCGAGCTCGGCCTGGCCGGCTCCGGCCAGCTCGACCGGCGGAGCCCGACCACCGGCGACCGACGGCACGATGGCGCCCAGCACCGCCGTGCCGGTCAGCCCGAGCCTGACCGCGTGGTCGAGCAGTGACCGCACCGCGGCCGGGGTGACCCGGTCGGTGACCGCCACCAGGCGGCGGGACCGGAACAGCCGCACGAAGGCGCCGGCGACCGTCAGCGCCATCAGGTACCAGGCCATGAACAGCGCGACCAACCGGACGATCGCCATGACGACCTCTGCGGCGTCTCGCGATGCGGCCCACGCCCGTAGCGCGTCGACCGATCCCAGCGGTGGGGCCGCCAGCGCACCGGTGCCGAGTCGGGTGAGAACCCAGACCGTGGCACCGAGGCCGGCGGTCCACGCGACGAGCCCGCCCCATGCCAGCAGGCCCCGGTCACGCATCGGCGGAGTCATACACCCATCTCCCCTCGCGGTAGTTCACGGCCAGGCGATGACAGGCCGGGCCCACCGGCACCACGTCGATGGCGTCGGCGCCCTCGAGCCGGGCCACCGGCCGGACCGCGAGATCCTCGCCAGGCCGGGCCCATCTGTCGAACACGAACACCTCTCCGGTCGCCGGCCGCAGCAGCGCCGCGGTCGCGTCGCCGTCGCAGTCCCAGTCACCGACGACGACCAGATCGCCCGGATCGCCCACCGCGAAGCGGACCTCACCGGTGTCGACGACGCCCGATCGGATCTCGACCCGGTCGGCGCAGACGGTGTCGGGCCCGGGCTCGCACGGGCTCGGGGACGGAATCGGCGTAGGGTCGCTCACCCGAGCAGCGGGCGTGGGGGCCGGCGACTCGGCGGGTCGGCTGGTGAGCCACCACCCGGCTACGGCGGCGACGCCGGCCACCCCGACGACGGCGACGGCGCAACCGGGACGTCTCCGCTCGGCCGGAGCCGGGCGGGTCGGTCGCGTCCGCCACGGCCGAGCGTCGCCGGGCGATCGGCACGCGTCGGCGGGAAGCTCGGGCGCCGATACCGCCGACGCGAGCGCGGCGGCCATGGCGCGTGCGCTCGGTCGGAGTCGGGGATCGGCGCGTGTCGCGGCGGCGGCGATCCGGCCGAGCCGGCGCCGAGCCCGGGCCTCGGCGCCCACGAGCTCTGAGAGTCTCGATGTGCTCGAGGAACGACTCCGCTCGAGCAGGGTGCGCACGATGGCGCCGAGCACGTACACGTCGGAGGCTGGTGAGCGCTCGCCGCCGCGACGTGCGGCCGGGTCGAGCCACGGCTCGTCGGCCGAGACGGTGTCGAGCAGCGGTGTGCCGGGCGGGCCGGCCTGGCCGAAGCTGCACAGCACCGGACGCCCGTTCGGCGCCAGCAGCACGTGGCTCGGGTCGAGCTGCCCGTGGACCAACCCGCTGCGGTGGAGGTCGGCGACGGTCTCGGCCGTGGCTGCCACCACGCCGGCGATCTCGGCGACGCTCATCGGCTCGGCATCGGCGAGCGAACCGCCACCGACGCACCGGGTGACGACGACGGTCTCGTCGTCGGTGTCGATCAGCTCGACGAGCTCCACCACACCCGGTTGGCGGTGCTCGCCGAGCACGGCCGCCTCCCGCCGCAGCCGGTCCCGGCCCGCGCCGCTGGCCCGCTTGGAGATGCGCTCGTCGGGCCCGGGCGTCTCGACCGGGTCGCTCCGCTCGTCCACTACCACCGTACGGGCAGACAGGTGAAACCATGGAAAGACACGGAAATAATGAAATCACATCGAAGGTCATGTCACAACCTGCGGCCGGCCGGAGGGGCGAGGGACTCAGGTGGCCGACCAGCCCAGCCAGCTGGTGATGGTCACCTCGATGGCCGGCCCCGTCGGGGGTCGGCTCTCGTACTGGGGGTATCGATCGACGAGCTGCTCGATCGCCGCTCGCTGACCGGGACCGTCGTCGACGACCCTGGCTTCGCCCCGCAGGCGTACCCACCAGAGCCGATCCCAGTCGGCTTCGTAGTGGTCGACCAGAACCGTGACGCGAGGCTCGGCGCGGATGTTCGCCAGCCGTTGCAGGCGGGGGCTGGTCTTGGGCTTGTGGTCGACGGCCGAGACCAGGCGGTCACCGTCGACTGCGAAGACGATCGGGACCAGGTCGACCTCGCCGGGCCGCCCGTCCACGCCGGGGCGCACGGTCGCCAGGCGGGCGATCGGCTCGGTCTGGACCAGACGCCGGCAGGTCCCGACGTCGAGCTTCACCGGTGACGGGTCAGCGCTGGTCGAGCGGGACGTAGTCGCGCACGCCGACGCCGATGTAGAGCTGCCGCGGCCGGGCGATGCGCGAGTCCTGGGCCAGCATCTCCTCCCAGTGCGCGAGCCAGCCGGCGGTGCGGGCGATGGCGAACAGCACCGTGAAGATCTCGGTCGGGAAGCCCATGGCCTCGTAGATGAGGCCCGAGTAGAAGTCCACGTTCGGGTACAGCCGCCGGCTGACGAAGTAGTCGTCCTGGAGGGCGACCTCTTCGAGCTTGAGCGCGATGTCGAGCAGCGGGTTCTTTCCGGTGACCCCGAACACGTCGTAGGCCGCGTCCTTGATGATCCTCGCTCTCGGGTCGTAGTTCTTGTAGACCCGGTGGCCGAAGCCCATCAGGCGACCGTCGCCCCGCTTGACCGACTCGATGAAGCCGTCGACGTTGGAGTAGTCGCCGATCTCGGAGAGCATCCGCAGGACGGCCTCGTTGGCGCCGCCGTGGCGCGGTCCGTAGAGGGCGGCGCAGGCGGCCGCGACCGACGAGTAGGGGTCGGCGTGGGAGCTGCCGACCACCCGTGCCGCGGTGGTCGAGCAGTTCTGCTCGTGGTCGGCGTGCAGGATGAACAGCACGTTCAGCGCATGGACCAGCTCGGGAGCGCACTCGTACCTGGGCTCGGCGACCTTGAACATCATCGACAGGAAGTTGGTCGAGTAGTCGAGGTCGTTGTCGGGGAACACGTAGGGCATGCCGATCGAGAAGCGGTACGCGGCAGCCGCCAGGGTGGGCATCTTGGCGATCAGCCGGATGATCTGCGCCATGCGGATGTCGGGGTCGTCGATGTCCTTGGCTTCGGGGTAGAAGGTCGAGAGCCCCGCCACGCTCGACGTCAGCATCCCCATCGGGTGGGCGTCGTAGTGGAAGGCATCGAACAGCCGCTTGCGGAAGTTGTCGTGCATGTAGGTGTGGGTGGTGACCTCGTGCACCCACGAGTCGTACTGCGCCACGTCGGGGAGCTCGCCGTGGATCAGGAGGTAGGCGACCTCGAGGAACGTGCTGTTCTCGGCCAGCTGCTCGATCGGGTAGCCCCGGTGCCGGAGCACGCCGGCCTCGCCGTCGAGCTCGGTGATGGCGCTGGCCGCGGCGGCGGTGGTGCTGAACGAGGGATCGAAGAACCAGATGTTCGGGAGCAGCTTGCGCCACTCGGACGCATCGACACCGCCGTCGACGATGGGGATCTCGACCGATTCACCGGTCCGGTTGTCGGTGACGGTGACTGACTCGGGCACTCGCTTCCCTCCCCACGGTGGCGGCTTGCCCGCCAACCCTACCGGACCGCCAGGCGCCAGGTTCCGGCGACGCCGCGGATGGCCGAGCCGGCGGTGGGGTGGGCGGCCAGGATGGCCGCTGGTGTGGTGGCAACGGGTTCGTGCCGGTCGCCCGTCGCGGCGTCGCCGCAGGGCGACACGTTTCGGTTCGGCCACGGATGGCCGAGTCGGCGGTGGGGTGGGCGGCCAGGATGGCCGCTGGTGTGGTGGCAACGGGTTCGTGCCGGTCGCCCGTCGCGGCGTCGCCGCAGGGC
>JBFJYB010000202.1:0-5303 GCA_041622835.1 Acidimicrobiales bacterium
CCGGTGCCGGTTCCGAGGTCGACGAGATCCTGCCCCGGGGAGCCGACACCGAGGCCAGCCAGACGGTCGAACAGCTCGGGCGGGAAGCCCTGGCGATGCCGGGCGTAGTCGCCGGCTGCCTTCCCGAAGTCGACCCGGTCGACCCAGCGCCGGTCACCCATCGCGGATTGCGGCTGCGACCCGTGCCATGGCGTCGGCGACGGCGGCGATCTGGTCGCGGTCGAGCACGTCGATGAGGTAGCGGCGCACGCCCTCGACGTGTCCCGGTGCGGCGGCCTCGAGCCGGAGCCGGCCATCGGCGGTGAGGCAGGCGTGCATGCCCCGACCGTCCTCGGGGCACTGGCGTCGCTCGACCAGACCCTCGTCCTCCATGGTGTCGATGCGATGGGTGAGCCGGCTCCGCGACATGCAGAGCTGATCGGCCAGCTCGGACATGCGCAGCCGCCCGTCGGCGGCCTCCGACAGCCGCACCAGCACCTCGTAGCGGTCGAAGTCGAGACCCGAGTCGGCCTTCAGCTCGTGCTCGAGCCGGTCGAACAGCCGCTGCGTCGACTCGACCAGCACTCGCCAGGCTCGCTGCTCGTCGTCGTCGAGCCAACGGGTCGGGGTCGGTGTGTCCATCGTCACGATGATACTCGTTGAAAGTTGAACCACAATGGGATACCGTCACCGTTGAACTTTCAACTACCTGTCACCCGTCACCCAGGAGACGCCATGACCACCACCATCCGCACCGCCGCCGGCACCGAGGTCCCCGTGGGAACATGGGACATCGACCCGGCCCACAGCAGCATCGAGTTCACCGTCCGCCACCTCGGCCTCTCGAAGGTCAGGGGATCGTTCCGGCAGTTCTCCGGCACGCTCACCATCGCCGACGATCCCGTGCTCAGCGCGGCCACGGCCACCATCGACCTGGCGTCGGTCGACACCGGCAACGACGACCGCGACACCCACCTGCGCAGCACCGACTTCTTCGACACCGACCGCCACCCCGAGATGGTGTTCGCATCCACCGGGGTTCGGCCCGACGGCGACGGCTGGGTGCTCGAAGGCGACCTGACCATCGGCTCCACGACCAAGCCCATCGAGCTCGACCTCGAGGTCCATGGCGTGGCCGACGATCCCTACGGCAACCACAAGGCCGGCTTCAGCGCGACCGGCTCGCTGTCGCGCAAGGCCTACGGGATCGACTTCGACGCTCCGGCGGGCGCCGACCGGGTCCTGATCGGCGACAAGGTGACCCTCGAGCTCGAGATCCAGGCCGCGCTCCGCTCGTGACCACGCTCCGACCGATCATCGGCGTCGCCGACGCGGTCCACACGCTGGAAGGGGCCGGGTTCGAGGTGACCCGGCCCTTCCCGACCGCCCAGGTCGAGCTGCTCGACCCCTTCCTCCTGCTCGACGAGATGGGGCCGACCGACCACGCGCCCGGCGCGGCCAAAGGAGCGCCCGACCACCCGCACCGAGGCTTCGAGACGGTGACCTACCTGCTCGAGGGCGAGTTCGAGCACGCCGACTCGGCCGGCAACCGAGGGGTGATCACCCCCGGGGCGGTGCAGTGGATGACCGCGGGGGCCGGCGTGGTCCACGCCGAGATGCCGTCGTCGGCGTTCCAGCGCAGCGGCGGCCGCCTGCACGGCTTCCAGCTCTGGGTCAACCTGCCGGCCGACGCCAAGACCATCCCGCCCCGGTACCAGCGGCTCGACGCCGACGCCATCCCGGTGGTGTCCGGCGACGGCACGACCGTGCGGATCATCGCGGGATCGTTCGACGGCATCGAGGGGCCGGGACGGACCCACAGCCCGGTCACCTACCTCCACGTGACGCTGGCGCCTGGCTCGTCACCGCTGACGGTCGATCCGGCCGCCGACGAGAACGTCGGTGTCTACGTCTTCGAAGGCGAAGCGACGGTGAACGGCCAGCCGGTCACGGCCGGTCGGCTGGCGGTCGCGGCGATCGCTCCCGGATCGATCGAGCTGGCAACCGACGCCGACGCCGGCGACGGCGACGGCGCCGAGATGTTGGTGCTGGCCGGCCGGCCGTTGAACGAGCCGGTGGCCCGCTACGGGCCGTTCGTGATGAACACGCGCCAGCAGATCATCGAGGCCATCGAGGACTTCCAGGCGGGCCGGATGGGCGCCATCGCCCCGACCGGCGAGGCCTGAGCCCGCACCGCTCCGTTCAGCGGACGCGCGCCCGATCCTCGCCGGTGTCGACCGCGCCGAACCCCTCGGCGATCCGCAGGTCGATCACCTCGGTGGGCGTCGTGAGATCGATGACCCGCCGCTCGTCCCGGATGACCTGGGCCATGCCGGCTGCGATCCATACACCCGCCCAGACGAACGACGCGCCCCCGAGCCACACGCTCACCTCGCCCGGCGGGCGGAGCATCATCATCGGCGCAACGGCCAGCGGCATCGCCGCAGCAAGGGTGAGAGCCACTCGACCCGGCGCATCGACCTCCACCCGGCCCGGCACCGGAGCCGACGGCGGGGCCGATCGCTCGGAGTCCTCGCGCCACCTCAGGTAGCGGGCAGCCTGGCCGACCGCCACCAGCACCAGGAACCAGCCGATCGCCAGCATCCATCCCACCCGGTTCGGTGACGTCGCCAGCTCGACCACCTCGCAACGATAGTCGCGAGCCCGCCGGCGATACCGTGCCCGACCGTGCCAAACCGACCGACATTGGGCCTTTTGGCCGGTCGCGACGCCTCCGAGACGGCCGTAATCGACGACTGGGGCTCCCTCAGCTGGGGGCAGCTCGAAGAGCAGACGCAGCGCATGGGACGGGGGCTCTGGTCGCTGGGCGCGACCCCTGGCACCCACGTCGCGCTGGCGTGCACCAACCGGGTCGAGTTCGCCGTCGCCCTGCTCGGCGCCATGCGGGCCGGCCTGGTCGTCACGCCCCTGAAGACCAGCTGGACGCCGCACGAGATGGCCCACGTCACCGGCGACGCCGGCAGCTCGGTGATGATCACCGACGTCGACGCCGGGCGCCGGGTGGCCGACGACGGCGGGGCGGCGCTGGTGGACCTCGACGACGACCTCGCCGGCTGGCTCGCCGGCCAGAGCCCGCAACCGCTCCCGAGCGGGCTGACCGGGTGGCGGATGTCGTACACCTCGGGCACGACCGGGAAGCCGAAGGGCGTCCGCCGCGAGAGCGACGCCACCGTGGGCTTCGAGGACGCGTGGCGCAGCTGGGCGGCGGGCGCCGAGGGACTGGGACTCCCCCGCGAGGGCACCCACCTCGTGGCCTCGCAGCTCTTCCACGGGGCGCCGCTGGCGTTCGGTCTCGGCGCACTCGCTCGTGGCGCCACCCTGCGGATCATGGACCGCTGGGATGCCGATCGCGGCCTCGAACTGCTTGCGGAGGCCAACGCGTCGGTCATGGTGCCGACCATGTTCCGGCAGCTGCTCGCCCGGCCCGCCGAGCGGCGAGCCGCGTTCGACCCCGGTCATCTCGTCGCCGTGCTGCACGGCGGCGAGACCTGCCCGGTCGAGCTCAAGCATCAGATGATCGAGTGGTGGGGGCCGGTCCTGACCGAGTACTACGGCTTCACCGAGGGCGGCATGACATCGGCGACGTCGGCCGAGTGGCTCTCCCGCCCGGGCACGGTGGGCCGTCCGATCGGGGCTCAGCAGGTCGTGATCCTCGACGACGACGGCGTCGAGGTGGGGCCGGGCGTAGAGGGGTGGGTGCACTTCCGGCGGCCCGAGGGCGATCGGGCGTTTCGCTACGTGAACGAGCCCGACCAGACCCGGGCTGCGTTCCGGGGCGACGCGTTCGGGGTGGGCGACATCGGGTGGGTCGACGCCGACGGCTACCTGTTCCTGTCGGGTCGCAGCGCCGAGGTGATCGTCGCCGGCGGCGTGAACGTCTACCCGGCCGAGGTCGAAGAGGCCGTGTTCTCGGTCGCCGGAGTGCGTGACGCGTGCGTGGCCGGTGGGCCCGACCCCGAGCGGGGCGAGCAGCCGGTGGCGTTCATCGCGCTGGTGCCCGGCGTCGACCGGGAGACGGTGCTGACCGAGCTGGACGCCGCGTGCCGGGAACGTCTGGCCGGCTACAAGCGACCGAGGCGGGTCGTGGTCCGCGACGACATCCCGCGAGACCCGACCGGCAAGGTGCTCCGACGCCAGCTACGCGACGAGCTGTGGCGGACCGACTGACCGGCGCCGCCCGACGACGGGCGTCAATCGGGCGGACCGGCCGACGTGAAGCGAGTGCCGGGCGGGTCGACCGCCCAGGCCGGGGAGGCGCCCCAGCGTCCCCCGTAGACCAGCTCGGCCAGCGGCCGACGACGCACCGGGCCGTGTCGGCCGGCCGGATGGCCGAGGGTGACCGTCGCGGCGATCGTGGCCTCGTCCGGCAGACCGAGCAGCGCCGAGAGCTGGTCGGCCACCGCGAGGTGGAACCCGCTCAGCGCCCCGCCCAGCCCGATCGCCCGGGCCGCGAGCAGGAGGTTCTGGCAGGCCGGGTAGATCGAGGCTCCCTCGAACGGCGTCGGCTCGCGGTAGCGCACCAGGCACGGCAGGATCACCACCGGCACTTCCTCGAAGCGATCGACGTAGCGGGCCATGGTCGACGCCATCCGCGCCTTCGCCGAGCCGGCGTCGCGCCCGGACCCCTCGTCGTAGCCGTCGGCCCGTCGCTTGCCGGCCCACATCCGCCTCCCGGCCTCCCCCAGCAGCCGCCTGGCCTCGGCCGCCTCGTCACCCGACCGCAGGACGACGAAGCGGAAGGGCTGCCGGTTCGATCCCGACGGCGCTCTCGTCGCGTGGAACAGGATCGTCGCCAGCTCCTCGTCGGTGACGGGACGGTCGGCGTAACGGCGGATCGACCGGCAGGTCGCCATGCCGTCCAGGAGACCGACGGCACCTCCCTCGGGTACAGCCGCGGTCACCCGACCGTGACCCGGTCCGAGAAGGTGATGCCCCGTTCCAGCGTCTTGTGGACGGGGCAGCGCGTGGCGACCTCGGCCAGGCGGGTGCGTTGCGCCTCGGTGAAGTCGCCCTCGACGAAGATCTCGCTCGTCACGGTGTCGATGAAGCCCTGGGCCTCGTCGTCGCAGAACCCGCAGTCGTCGGCGTGGATCTTGTCGAAGGTGTACTGCGCCGAGATCGACGTCACCGCGATCTCCTTGCGCTGGGCGTACATCGACAGCGTGATGCAGGTGCAGGCGGCCACGGCGCCCAGCAAGAGCTCGTAGGGCGTCGGGCCCTCGTCGGTCCCGCCCACCTCGGGTGGCTCGTCGGCCCGCCATGTGTGGCGTCCGTTGGAGATCTCGACGTCGTAGCCGTGGGTC
>JBFJYB010000203.1:0-5297 GCA_041622835.1 Acidimicrobiales bacterium
CGGCCCTGCTCGCGCTGGCCGCAGTCGTCTTCACCCTGAGTGCCGTCGGGCACAGCCCCCGCTCCGACGCCGACCCGGCCGATGACCACCATTCCGGGCCGGGCGCCGAACCCGCCCCGGCGGAGCTCCGACGCCGCCTGCCACCACCGCTTCAGCCTGGGGTCCTGGAGATCGCGGCCCACCGTCTCGGCACCGAAGGAGCGGGCCAGCCCGTCGAGGCCCTGCTCCTCCCAGATGTTCACGGTCTGCGGCCAGCCGGCGGTGCTCCCGACCACGCCCCACACCCCGAAGCACAGCTGGTCGCGATCCTCCTGCGCCGTAGGACTCCAGTTGGCCACCATGTGCTGCATGTAGTCGCCGCGGCGCGCGCCACGGATGTCGACCACTTCGTGGATGTAGGCCTTCTCGTTGTGGCCGGTGCTCCCGGTCATGCCGGCTCCCCGTCCTCCTGGAGGATCTCCCACACGTTGCCGACCGGGTCGGCGATGAGGGCGAAGCAGGCACCGGGCCGGTGGGAGCTGACGTCGGTGAGGACGGTGGCGCCGGCGGCCGCCGCGGCCGCGACGATGGCCCGGGCGTCGTCGACGTGCAGGGCTGCGTAGGCGAAGCCGGCGGTGGTGCTCCACGCCTCCGGTGCGCGTTCGCCCACCGGAGCGACCGAGGGCTCGAAGATCTTGAGCCCGGCCCGACCTCGGGTCAGCCGATGCACGGTGCCCTGGGGAAGCTCGTGCACCGCACTCACGTCGAAGCCCAGGGCCTCCCGGTAGAACTCGGCCAGCGCCGAGCCGTCGGCGGCCACGATTCCCGCTTCGAGCTCCGGTCCGCTCACTGGTCGACCTCCTTGGCCCCATTGTCGCCGACCCGCCGTGACCCTCGGCGTCAGCACAGCCGAGTCGATCCCGTGGCGTCGCCCTTCGCTCTATCCTGCGGTGACGCCGACGAGCAAGGGGACGGACCCATGGCCGAGTATCAGCTCGCAGGGAAGGCACGTACCGACTTCGCCGACATGGTGGCGCCACTGACGCCCGAACAGATGGCCCAGCCGACGCTGTGCAGCGAGTGGGACGCCAAGGGCGTGCTCGCCCACCTGGTCATGTTCGTCGAGCTGGGCGCCTTCGGGTTCGTCGGCACGATGGCCAAGCACCGCTTCGACTTCGACAAGGCGTGGATCGCCGCCGCGGCCGAGCGCCACGAGCGTCCGACCGAGGATCTGATCGCCACGTTGCGGCAGAACGCCACCAAGTCCGCTCCGCTACCCGGTTTCCCCGAGGGGATCACGGTGGCCGACGTGGCCATCCACACCCAGGACGTCCGCCGGCCGCTCGGGCTCGACGGCGCCCTCGACGAGGACGTCCTCCGCGGCGCGCTCGAGTTCCTGACCACCGCCAAGCAGGCCAAGAACCTCGTCGACCCGCCGCCGCTCGACGGGATCCGGCTGCAGGCCACCGATCTGGACTGGAGCTACGGCGACGGCGCCGAGTTGACCGGTCCGGGCGAGGCGATCATGATGGCGCTGGCGCACCGACCGACGCTGGACGAGCTGTCCGGCGAGGGCGTGGCCCGCCTGGGCTGACTCCACTCGTCGAGCCCTACTCCACCGACCGGGCGATGGTCAGGGCGGTATCGAGGTCGGGGGCGCCTTCCAGTCGCAGCTCGAGCCCGGCCCGCTCCCACACGAGCGCGTTGGTGGCCGTCTCGGCGTTCTCGTCGCGGATGCGGACGTGGGTGCCCTCGATCCAGATGCCGGGCTCGCCGTCCACCGTCACCGGCTCGACCGTCGCCTGCGGGTCGAGGACCTTCCGGTTGACCACCGAGTCCTCGCCGAGCGCCCGCTGCGAGAACACGAGCCCGTCGTAGACGACGATCAGCTCCTCGGCGTCGCCGGTCCCGCGGACCTCCCACGCGAGCACCGGCCCGGTGGTCGCCGGGTCGGGAAGCGCCGCCTCGAAGCCCAGCCCGGCCACCGCGTCGTCCAGCGAGGCCTCGGACGACGCCGGTAGCTCGGGCGGCTCGGCCGGCGGCAGCTCGTCGACGATCTCGACCTTGGTGCCGCCGATGCCGAGCAGGTCCGCGACCGCGCCGCGGACGGGCGCGACGAGCACCGACACCGCCACCACCAGCACCAGCGCGGCGGCAGCGGCCAGCTGCAACGTGCGGTAGCGCCGGCCGTCGGAGGTCGATGCCTCGAGCGCAGCGTGCACGCCCTCGACGAGATCGACGTCGGGTACCTCGATCTGCGAGCCGAGCGCGGTCAGGGCCTGCCCGAGATCCCGGTCAGTCATCGCCGCCCTCCTCGTCGAATCCCTCGTCGGCCAGCTCTCGGCGCAGCCGCTGCATGGCCCGGTGCAGGCGCGACTTGACCGTTCCTCGGCGGACGGCCAGCACCTCGGCCATCTCCTGCTCGGTCATGTCCTCGAACCATCGCAGGGCCAGGACGAGGCGGTCGGCAGGAGCCAGACGGCCGAGGGCGCCGACCAGTCGATCGCTCCGCTCGCGCGTCAGCACCGGGTCGCTGACGTCGTCGGGAACCACAGCCATGGCCCGCACCCTCATGTCGACCCGCTCGTGCCGGCTGGCCCGGCGAACCTCGTTCTTGGCCGCGTTGGCGACCACCCGCAGGAGCCACGGTCGGAACGGGCGCTCGGCGTCGAAACCGTGGATCGATCGATAGGCCCGCACGAATCCCTCCTGGGCCGCGTCGGCGGCCCGGTCGTGGCCCGCCACGACGGTCGCCACCCGCAGCGCGGCGCGCTGATGCCTCCGCACGAGCTCGTCGAACGCGACGAGCTCGCCGGCCTGGGCCCGGCGCACCAGCTCCGCTTCACGGTCCAGTCGACGACACCTCCTGCCACCGCGTTCCTACACCACGAATCGGCCCGAGGTTCCCGCGCCGACCGACGCGATCGACGACCGGCGGGCCGATCTCGACCATACTGACGACAGGTCGGGGCCCAGCCCGGCCACAACGGCCCCAGCGCCCGGAGGAGACGCGAACATGAAACGGCGGTTGCTTGTTCTGGTGGCGCTGATCGGGCTGGTCTCCACCGCGTGCTTCAGGATCGACATCAAGGTCTCGGTCAACGACGACGGCTCGGGGCGCGTCGAGGGGCTGCTCGCCCTCGACGTCGAGGCCGCGGCCGAGCTCGCGGCCGCGTTCGGGAGCGAGTTCGAGGAGGAGGGAGCCGAGGCCGAGATCCCCAGCCGAGACGAGCTGTGCGAGGACTTCCTCTCCGACACCGACGTGCCCGAGGGCGCCGAGGTCGAGCCCTACGAGGACGGCGACTTCTGCGGCGTCCGCTACTCGGCCGACTTCACCGCCGACGAGCTCGACGCGGCGCTCTCCGACGTGTCGGGCGAGGACGGCGACTTCGTCATCCGCCGCGACGGCGACGGCTGGCGCTTCGACGCGACGCTGGCCGACGATGCGTCGGAGGAGGCCGACTTCTTCCCGGCCGAGCTGCTGGGCGACCCCGAGTTCACGGTCCGGGTCAAGCTGCCGGGCCGGCAGGTCGAACACAACGCCGACCGGATCGAGGGCGACGGGACACTGGTGTGGGACGTCGACTTCCTGAACCCGGGGGAACCGCTGTTCGCCCGCACCGAGCCGGGCACACCGATCACCGGCTCCGGCGGCGACGGCGGCGGGAGCAACACGGTGCTGATAATCGTGATCGTGGTCGTCATCGCCGCGGCCGCGGTCGGGGGCTTCCTGTGGTGGCGCAACCGCTCGGCCGCAGCGCCGGCAACCCCGCCCGGCACGCCTCCAGCCACGCCGCCCGACCCGCCGCCCGACACGCCGCCGGGTCCACCGACCGCCCCGCCGGACACCCCGCCGGGTCCACCGACCGCCCCGCCGGACACGCCGCCGGGTCCACCGACCGCCCCGCCTCCGACCGCCTGAGCTCGGCGCGAACGCTCGAGCCCCGGCCCGTCAGCCGCTTCGCGCCGCCCGCCGCAGTGTCGACGACACCTCCCGAACCACCTGCTCCAGCTGCTGCCGGCGGCGCTCGACGATGGCCAGCCGCTCGCGCTCGGTCGCCACTCGATCGGTCAGGTCGGCGAGCTCGGACCGCTGGCCGCTGACGGCTCGGCGAACCTCGGCGGGCTCCATCGGCGGCTCTAGGAGGCGGAGCAGCCGGTCGACGTCGACGTCGCGCATGATCGGGTGGCGCATGGCCAGCTCGCGGTTCACCGAATAGCGAAACCGCCGACCGCGTCGCTCGCGACGCAGGTAACCCTCGTCCACCAGGTCGCCGAGCACCTTGATCGTCCACCGCAGCGAGATCCCGGCCTCGTCGGCGATGTCGTCCCTGCTGGCATCGGGGTCGCGGTGCACTGCCAGCAGAACGGCACCGTGCACCGACATGAAGGTCCAGTTGCCGGCCATGTCGACCTCCACTTGTGTGCACTATTATGCACGTAGTTGAAGAGGGACAGAAATTCACTTATGCACTTTACTTCTTCAGGACGAAGATGGCAGGAGCCAGCCGGTGCTTCTCGGGCGTAGGTGACGCACGGCGATCGGCGGCGGGAAGGAAGCCATGTCCGACAGCGCTACTAGGCGCCTCGTCGCCGTCGTTCTCGCCCTGCTCCTGGTCGCCGCCGCCTGCGGAAGCGATGAACCCAACGTCGACACGACGATCGCCGACGACACCGGGGCCGAGCCCGAAGACGCGCCCACCGAAAAAGGGGCCGGGCCCGAGGACCAGGTCGCCGAGGAACAGGCGGCCGGCGACCTGACCGAGGTGTGCGCGCTGGCCCAGGAGCTGTTCGGCCAGCAGGACTTTCCCTCGAACGATCAGCTCGAGTCCTACGCGGCCCTGGCACCCCCGGAGATCGCAGCCGAGGTCGAGCTGGCGGTCACCGCTCTGACCGCCGGTGGCGGGTTCGAGGCCAACTCGATCGGGACCTTCGCCGTCTTCGCCCGGGACGACGTCGAGGGGGCGATCGACGCCATCAACGCCTTCGAGGAGGAGAACTGCGGCATCCCCCACAGCGAAGACCAGCCCCCTCTGGCTCCCGGCGCCACCACCGAGATCGAACCCGACGCCACCCGGGTGGACGTCGTAGCCGTCGACTTCGACTTCCAGTTCGACCCCAACATCACCGCAGGCCGCACGTCGTTCGTGCTGACCGACGACGGCGCCGAAGCGCACTTCCTCGGAATCGCGAAGCTTGCGGAGGGCGTCGACCTCGAGACCGCCCTCCAGTCCGAGGACGACAGCTCGATCGAGGGCTTCTGGGAGACCGGCATCGCCGCCCCGGGAGGCGACGACGAGGAGGTGATCACCTTCGAC
>JBFJYB010000204.1:0-5280 GCA_041622835.1 Acidimicrobiales bacterium
CTCTGGCTCACCGTCGCCGTCCGGTGGCGGGACGGGCGGACCGGGTCCGACGGGGCCCTGTGCCCCGACGATGGACGGTGCGACGGCGGGCAGCACCAGGCAGCTCGCAGCGACCAACGCCCTCGCCATACCGACCATGGTCGACCCCCTGGTGCTGGATGGTAGTGAGCGGCTCGGAGCGGCGCCGGCCTGCGAGAATCGACGGGTGAGCGAGATCGAGTACGCGGCGACGCCCGATGGGGCCCAGGTGGCGTACCGGGTGCTGTCCGGCGGCGGCCAAGGGGGCGGCCAACGGACGATCGTGTACGTGCCCGGCGCCCTCTACCCCATCGAGGCGATGGAGGACGACCCGCCCTATGCCCACTTCCTCCAGGGCCTCGGCCAGCTCGGTCGGCTGGTCGCGGTGGAGCGGCAGGGGATCGGCGCGTCCGACCCGGTCGACTTCGACCGCGACGTGTTCGCCCAGTGGGCCGCCGGGGTGGTGGCGGTGCTCGACGCCGAGGACGTCGACCGAGCCGCGGTGGTCGGCTATGCGGCCGGGGCGACCATCGGGCTCGAGACGGCATGCACCTACCCCGACCGGGTCGAGGCGGTGGTGGGGCTGCACCCGGTGGTCAACCTTCCCGGCGCCCGACCGCTGGTCGAGGACCTGGGCGAGCGGCTGGCGGCCGTGGTCGCACGGGACCCGGATGCGGCCGAGGGGATCTGGGGGCTGTTCATGCCCACTCGCGGCCAGGACGCCAACTTCCGGGCGTGGAACACCAGGGCCGGCCAGATGGGGGCCAGCCCGAAGACGGCCGACCGCTACTGGGCGGCAGTGCTCGGGTCGATCGGCGACCTACCCGAGCGGCTGGCCGAGCTCCCGACTCCCGTGCTGGTCCTCCACCGGCGCGACAGCCTCGTGGTCGCGCCCGAGCTGAGCCAGCGACTGGCCGACGCCCTCCCCAACGGCCGGCTGCTGGTCGTCGAGGGCAGCGACGTGATCTTCAACTCGGGCGACGTCGATGCGCTCGTCGCCGAGATCTCGCACTTCCTCACCGGCGAGCACCAGGTGCCGGCCGCCCACCGCCCGATCCGGACGCTCCTGTTCACCGACGTGGTCGACTCGACCTCCCAGGTCGAAGCGGTCGGCGACGCCCGCTGGCGGAGCGTCCTCGACGGCCACGACCAGCTCGTACGGCGTGCGCTGGCCCGCCACGGTGGCACGCTGGTGAAGTCGATCGGCGACGGCGCCCTCGCCACGTTCGACAACGCGACCCGTGCGCTGTCGGGCGCGGTCGAGCTGCGCGACGCCCTGGCCGAGCTGGGCCTCGCGGTGCGGATGGGCCTCCACGTGGGGGAGGTCGACACCCGGGGTGACGACGTCGCCGGCGTCGCGGTCCACCTCGCGGCTCGGGTCATGAGCCACGGCGGCGCGGGGGAGATCGTCACCTCGGCCGCGGTCCCGCTCGTGGCCGCCGGAGGCGAGTTCCGCTTCGAGTCGCTCGGCCCCCGTCCCCTCAAGGGCCTCGACGGCGAGTACGAGCTCCACCGCCTCGTGCGCGAGTAGCCAAGCCCGTCCGGCCGGGCGAGCTCACGTCTGAGCCGAGCTGTCGAAGGCGCCGAACATCGCCATCCAGCGTCGGCTCGCCTCGGCTCGGCCGTACTTCTCCACCAGCCGCTCGAAGTCCCCTGCGGTCGGTTCCTCGACCTGATGTACCGGCTCGGGGTCGTCGTCGTCGGAGAGGAGGTCGTTCGAGCCGGGGCAGGGCGGCGAGGTCACGGCTCCACGGTATGTCGCCTCCACGGCATGTCGCTTCCCCCACTGTGCCGGCTTCTCATGGTCGGGCCGACGATGCCGATGCTCGCCGCGTGGCCCAGCCGCGCGACCGGATGAGACAGGCCCTGGCCCAGACCATCACGGCCTTCGCGCTGCTGGTGGCGTCGGCTTCCTGGGTGGGACTCGGCCTCCTGCACACCGCGCTCGACACCCAGCGGTCCGAGCGAGTGGCCGGCGCGCTGCTCTCCGACGAGGCGGTTCGCGACCAGCTCCGGGCCAACGTGGCCTCGGCCGCCATCGCCGCCCTCCCGGCCTCGACGGGCGTCGACCGAGCCCAGGTCGAGGTGTGGGCCGACCGCGTCCTCGAGAGCCCGGTGCTGGAGCTCGTCGTCGGCCGGGCGTTGGTGAGCACCCACGCCGCCTTCCTGGGGGAGGGCGAGGTTCCCGCCGTCCTCGACCTCAGCTCGGTGATCGAGGAGGCCCACGACGCCGCCGTTGCCGCCGACCCGGACCTCGCCAACGGGCTGCCGGTGCCGTCGGAGCTGGTGATCGACCTGCCCACCGGACAGGTCCCCGACGTCGGATGGCTCCGTCGAGGCCTCGAACGTTTCGTCCCGGTCGGGGCGGTGCTGGCGGCGATCGGCCTGCTCCTTGCGTTGTTCGTCGCCTCCCATCGCCCGTCGATCCTCCGCCGAGCCGGGTACTGGGCGATCGGCGCTGCAGCCACGTGGCTGTTCATCGGTGTGGGCATTCCGTGGATGGCGACCCGGCTGTTCGCCGGCCAGGCCGTCGTCGCCGGCGCCCTCGTCGACGCGCTGGCCGGCGGCATGATCGCCCCGGCGATCTGGCTGGCGGCTGGTGGGGCGGTCGTGCTGGTGGGGTCGATCCTGTGGCTGGCGTTCGACCCGGTCCCGTCGGGCTCGTACGCGGCCGCTCCGTCGCAGCCGATCACGCTGGTGATCCAGACGCCGCCGACGCCGTCCCAGGTGGCCCCGCCGCCGCCTCCAGGACCCTTTCCACCACCCCAACCAGCACCTCCCCCGCCACCTCCCCCGACACCTCCCCCGCCACCTCCTGCGCCACCGGTTCACACTCCCGCGCCGCCGTGGATCGAGGGCATCGGGTACGTGGATCCGGTCCCCTCGCCCCGTAGCGCGTCGCCGGCGGGCCCTGCTCATTCCCGTGGGCCGGCTGCCGATGCTCGATCGACCCAGTAGGTCCGCAGCATCCGGAGCCGACGATGAGCCAGAGCGACAGGCGCGCCCCAGCGAGGCCCGAGCCACGGGCCGCCGTCACACCGGCACCGACCGACGAGCCCCCGGACCGGGCGCGCGGTGCGGCCAGCCCCGACGACTTCGCCAGGGTCCTCGACGCGGCCGGCGGCGGGTGCATCGACCTTCGCGGCGTCCGGCTCATCGACGCCGATCTGTCGGGGCTCGACCTGTCCGGCTGCGATCTCTCGGGCGCCGACCTCAGCCGGGCCGACCTGACCGGAACCAAGCTCGTCCGCGCCACCCTGCGCGACACGGTGCTGTACCGGGCGACCGTCACCAAGACGATGCTGCTGAACGCCGACCTGAGCGGTGCCGACCTGACCGAATGCGCCGGGACGAGCGCGGTGTTCGGTAGCGCGACCCTGGTCGGGGCGGTGCTGTTCGGAGCCGACCTGAGCGGAGCCGTCTTCACCGGTGCCTGCCTCGCCGACGCCGACCTCCGTACCGCCAACCTGAACCAGGCCCGCCTACGGGAAGCCGACCTCTCGGGCGCCGACTTCTCGAAGGCCGACCTGCGAGAGAGCGACCTCCGCCACAGCAACGTCGGCGGTGCTCGCTTCGTGGACGCCGACCTGCGCAGCATGCGTCCCCGGCAGATGTCGGGCTTCTCGGACGCCGACTGGATCGGCGCCGACATCGCCGACGTCGACTTCGCCGGCGCCTACCTCGTGCGGCGCACGATCATGGATCAGAACTACCTGCACGAGTTCCGCAGCTACAGCCGGCCCAACGCTGCCATCTACTGGGTGTGGCGGGCGACGTCGGACTGCGGGCGAAGCTTCCTGCGATGGGGGCTGTGGATCCTCGCCCTTTCCGTCGTGTTCGGAGCGCTGTTCCAGCTGGTTGCCGTCGACTACGGCGACCACCAGACCCCTCTCTCGTCGTTCTACTTCAGCATCGTGACCCTCACGACCCTCGGCTACGGCGACGTGCTGCCGGCGTCGGCCCCGGCCCAGATGTTGGTGCTGGTCGAGGTGGTGCTCGGCTACCTCATGTTGGGCGGGCTGCTCAGCATCTTCGCCAACAAGATGGCCCGGCGAGCGGAATGACCTGATGGCGGTCCTGCGCCGCAAGTCGACCAGAGCGCAAGCCAACGCCCCTCGTTCCGACGAGGGTGGGGGATTGCGCTCGGTACTCGGCGGGGTCGAGCTGCCGACGTTTCCGGCGGTGGTCATGGCCGCCATCGAGAAGCTGGGAGAGCCCGATGCGGCGCTGGACCAGGTCGCCGACATCATCGTCCGCGACCCGGGCTTCTCGGTGCAGCTCCTGAAGATCGTGAACTCGGCTGCGTTCGCGCCGCGGAACCAGGTGCGCAGCGTGCATCAGGCGGTGGTGATGCTCGGCCGCAACGAGGTCGAGTCGCTGCTGCTGTCGGTGGCCGTGCAACGGAGCCTGCCTCGCGAGCGGGCGACCGGGTTCGAGCCTGACCGGTTCTGGGCCACCTCGGCGCGACGGGCGGCGGCGGCGGTGACCCTGGCCGAGGTCGTCGATCCGGCCCGCCGCTCGGAGTACTTCACCGCCTCGCTGCTCCAGGACATGGCCCTGCCGGTTCTGGCGCACCACGAGCACCGCTACGGCGAAGTGCTCGACGAGTGGCACCGCGGCTCGGAGGATCTGGTCGACCTCGAGCACCTCCGCTTCGACTTCGACCACGCAACGGTCGCCTCGTGGATGTGCGACCAGTGGAGGTTCCCGCCTCCCCTCGCCGACGCCGTCGCCCGCCACCACGACGACCCTGCCGCGGCCGACACCGAGCTCCCGCTGGTTCACGACCTGTACGGCATCGCCAAGGACCGCGCCCTCGAGCTGGTGGAAGAGGGGTTCGAGCAGGCCGAAGGGGTCGCCGGCATGTTCACCCGCCCCCGGTAGGCGGCGATCGCCGGCGGCAGATCGGCCGCCGATCCCTGGTCTTGGACATCGTGATCTGTGGTGCGAGAGCGGGGTGGGCGACCCTTGGTGGGCGGGATCGGCGACCGTCCTTGCGACTGACGACAAGTCGAAAACGTCGCGGCGGATCGGCCGCCGATCCCGCGGTCCCCTCGAGCCTCTTGTCTGCCAGCGGGTCAGGTGGGGGCGCGGGGTCTGGCTCTTGTGAGGGTGTAGGTGTTGGTGTTGTCGGGGTTTCGACGGATGGTCCAGCCGCCTTCGTGGACGAGGTGGTGGTGTTTGCTGCAGAGCAGGCAGAGGTTGTCGAGGTTGGTGGGGCCGAGGTTGCGGGTCCAGTGGTCGATGTGGTGTATCTGGCAC
>JBFJYB010000205.1:0-5230 GCA_041622835.1 Acidimicrobiales bacterium
CCGGCCTGGCCACCGGCGACCTCGGTGATGGGGCAGGCCGGGGCCGGCACCGGCGCCTCTCGACCGGGGCCTCCGGGCGCCTCCCCCAGCGCCATCTCGACCATCGTGTTCCACGAGTCGCACGCCGAGCACCGGCCCAACCACTTCGGGCTGTCGACCCCGCACTCGTCACACACGAAGACGATGGCGGGCCTGGCTGACTTCGTCGATCTCTTCGTCATCGGCCCGAACGTAGCGACGCCCTGTGACAGCGAGAATCTGCGGCGCGAGCCTGTTGCGAGCCCGCAGCGAGAACCTGCGGCGCGAGCCTGTTGCGAGCCCGCAGCGAGAACCCGCGCGAGCCCGCAGCGAGAACTCAGCTACGGCGGCGGAAGAACTCGGCGAAGCTCGAGACGACCGGATGGTCCGGGGCCGGTTCGGTGCGGGAGTGGGCGGGGGCGAACCACACCGTCGACATCCCGAGGGTCTTGGCCGCGTCGAGGTTGGTGAGGCGGGCGTCGATCATCAGGCAGTCCTCGTAGGGCACCCCCGAGGACCGGCGCAGCGCCTCGTAGATCCCGGGGTCGGGCTTGCGCACGCCGACCTCGGCCGACACGACCCACGGGTCGATCCCGTCGAGCGCATCGCGAGCCCGCAGCAGGCGCGACCACTCGAGCACCTCGTTGCCCACGCTCGCCACCCGCAGGCCACGGCGTCGCATCTCGCGCACGAAGTCCTGGGCGCCGCCGGCGAGCTCGATGCCGGCCACGACCTCCTCGTCGAGCTCCTCGGCCGACCCGGCGACGCCGAGCTCGTCCCACATCTCCGCGGTCGACATCCGGCCCAGGGTCACCTGCCGCGAGATCTCCTCGAGGGCGGCGTCGTCAGCGGCCTCGCCCCGCTCCCGCAGGAACGACCCCAGCACCGAGGCCGGTCCCTCGTCCATCCCGTAGACGACACCGGGGATGTCGAGCACGACCAGGGCCAGCCGTTTCGACCGGCCCGGAGCGGCGCGGGCCGCAGGCGCCGGCGCGACCGGGCCGCGCCCGCCGGGAGCCGCCGCGGCCACGGGCACCCGAGAGCTGACCGGTGCCGGTGTCCGGACCGCCGGCGCCCGCTTCCGCTGGGCCCGCTCGATGGCGTACCCCAGGAGGTTGAGCCCCACCGACGCCACGAACAGCACGAACGCCGCGATCGCGACCCACCGCAGCAACTTGACGATGAGGTCGTCGTCGGTGGCGGTCAGGTTGACCTGGATCGGGGCGGCGTCGTCGAGCCGGGGCTGCCAGACGGCTTCGGCGCCGCTGTCGTCACTGCCGGGCAGGCGGGCCGCCACGGTGACGTCCACCGCTTCGGCCAACGGCCCCACCTCGGCTTCGAGCGAGTCGAGGTCGATACCGAACGGATCGCCGTCGAGCGACTCCACCAGCGCCGCGTCGGTGAACAGATCGAGCCCCTCGGTGAAGTCGATCGTGCCGGTCAGCGTGAAGGTGGTCTCGCCGAAGCTCCGCTCGCGCAGCAGCTCGAAGTCCCGGAAGGCGCCCGAGGGGCCGGTGATCTCCGCGAGCACGACGTCGAGCTGCTCGGCGGTCGAGAACGGCTTCTCGGCTCGGAGCCGCACACCGCCGTCGACGTCGGCCGGCTCTGGGCCGGTGACGAGCCAGCCCGCCTCGACCAGGTCGTCGGTCCGGAGCTGGGTGGCCAGCTCGGGGATGCGGGCCGCCGCCTCCGCGTCGAGGGCCACGTCGACCGACACCACGCCGGAGCCGTCGGACTCGACGTCGACGACCACGTCGACCGAGACGTTGCACGCCGACAGCGACAGCACCAGCGCGAGGAGCGCGAGCAGGAGCCGGGGGGAAGGCCGGAACACGGGCCACAAGGTAGACGACAGGGTCCCGTCCTCCGACACCAGGATCACTCAGCGAGCGAGCACGAAGAGCTGGAGCACCCCGGCCCCGAGGATCAACAGCAGCAGCGCAGCAACGACGATCGTTGTCCCTGGCCTCAACGCCGCTCACCTCCTTCGATCCATGTCGGAATCATGCGGGTCCACTCCGTCCGAGCCGGACCCCGACCGGGCGCGAGGGCTCGCCGACCCGGGCCGCAGTCTCGTCGTCGCCGCCGTCGAGCGCCACCTCGGTACCGGGCCGCAGGCCCAGCTCGGACTCGGCCGAGGCGCGGTCGAGGGCCACCGACAGCAGCCCGTACGAGTCGATCACCAGGCCCACCTCGCCGGTGGCGATGTCGCCGTAGGCACCGACCCGGCGAGCCGATCGGGTGAGGTCGCCCACCCGCAGCCGGACCGGCGCCCACTCGGGAGGCAGGTCGTCGGGGTCGACGTTGAGCTGGGCGTTGCCGAACCGGTCGACCCACAGCACCTCGGCGAGGATGCGGTCGTCGTCGCGGCGCGAGACCGGCATCATGCCCGGAACCAGGGTGGCGGGGTCGATCGCCGGGCCGAGCTCGGTGAGCGCGACGCCGGTGCAGAGGTGGGCGGCCGCCGGTGCGAAGACGTCCCGGCCGTCGAAGGTCGCGCCAGGAGCCTCGAGCTGGTAGCTGGGGTCGGTCAGCTCGACGGCGCGGGTCGCGCCACCGACCATGGCCACCGCCGGCGCCAGCAGGCCGTTGTCCGGGCCCACCAGCACCGAAGCTCCGTCGCCGACCTCGACCGCGACCCGCCGTCGATCGGTGCCGACGCCGGGATCGACCACGGCCAGCACCACGCCCGGGGCGAGGTAGCCGGCCGCCCGGGCCAGCGCCAGCCCGCCGGCCCTGACGTCGTGGGCGGGGACGTCGTGGGTGATGTCGATCACCACGACGTCGGGGGCCATGGCCCGCAGGACCGAGTGCACGACGCCGACGAACTCGTCGGCGCGGCCGAAGTCGGAGAGGAAGGAGATCGTGTCGTAGCTCATACGGTGCGTGCAGCACCGAGGATACGGCCGGTCAGCCAGCCTGCGTGTACCGGCTCGAGAGGTAGCGGTCGACGTCGTCCTCGCGGATCCGGTACGACTTGCCCACCCGCACCGCCGGGAGGTCGCCGGCCTTGATGAGGCGGTACACCGTCATCGTCGAGACGCGCATGAACTGCGCGACCTCGGCGACCGTCATGAACCGCGGTCGCCCGTCTGCGTGCGCCATCAGTACCCCTTCACTCCGCTGACCGGGCCACTGTAGGTCGTGTCGGCCAACGGGGAAAATGTGGCTCACGTGGCCGACGGGGTTCGAGTCACGCACCCCCGAGCTCGGCCGACCTGGCCGCGGCCGCCAGCACCGCCTGCACGAAGGCATCGGGCACCTCCCGCTCACCCAGCACCCGGAGCCCCTCGGCCGTCGTCCCACCGGGAGAGGTGACGTTGGCGCGCAGCTGGGCGGCACCGTCGTCGGACTGTCGCAGCAGCAGGGCCGCGCCGACGAGGGTCTGGTGGGTGAGCTCGGTGGCCACCTCGACCGGCAGCCCGGCCCGGATGCCGGCCTCGATCAGCGCCTCGGCCACGAGAAAGACGTAGGCGGGCCCGCTGCCCGAGAGGCCGGTGACGGCATCGAGGTGGACCTCGTCGACGACCACCGCCAGCCCGACCGACGACAGCACGTCGCGGCCCCAGTCGAGGTCGGCCGAGGTCGCCTGGCTCCCCCCGGCCAGTGCGCCTGCGCCCTCACCGACCAGGGCCGGGGTGTTGGGCATGGCGCGCACGACGACGGTCCCGGGCTCCAGCAGCCGCTCGAGCGTCGCGATGGTGACACCGGCCGCGATCGAGAGCACGCGACGGACGCGGCGGCCGGCCAGGCGCCCGGCGGCGACCTCGACGTCTTGGGGCTTGACCGCGAGGAGCACGTCGACGCCGTCGAGCGGCTCGTCGGGTAGGACCAGACCGGCGAAGCGCGCCGCCAGCTCGGCCCGGCGTTCGCTCAGCTTCTCGACCACGGCAAGCTCCTCGACGCCGGCCCAGCCCGCGGTCGAGAGCCCGCCGATCAGGGCCTCGGCCATCTTCCCGCCGCCGAGGAACTGGAGCCGGACCGGCGGATCCGGGTTCAAGGACGAGCGGCCGACGGGCACATCACGAGCGCGGCCTCAGGGGAGGTAGAGGAACGGGTCCTGGCTGATGCCGAGCACCCGTGTCTCGAAGTGCAGGTGCGGGCCGGTGCACGAACCGGTGCACCCGACTGCGCCGATCTGGGCGCCCTGGCCGACGCTGGCGCCCTGGGACACCGACAGCGCCGACAGGTGGGCATAGACCGTCGCGAAGCCGGCTCCGTGATCGATCACCACCATCAGCCCGTAGCCCCCCTCGTCGCCGGCGAACACCACCGAGCCGGACTGGGCGGCCACGACCGGCGCCCCGATGCTGCCGTTGATGTCGATCCCGTAGTGCACCCGACCCCATCGCGGACCGAAGAACGAGGTCACGACACCGTTGAGGGGCCAGATCAGCCCGCCGGCGGTGTCGGGTGGTGGGAGCGGGTCGGGGAGCTCGGGGGTGGGCGCCGGCGGCGCGCCCGGCGTGCCGTCCTCGGTCGGGTCGGGGGTCAGGTCGGCGAGACGCTCGGCCTCCTCGGCCCGCCGCCGGGCCTCGGCTTCGGCCCGGGCCCGAGCCTCCTCCTCGACGATCAGCGCCTGGAGGCGGGCGGTGAGCGCATCCTCTTGCTCGGCGAGGGCATCGATCTCGGCCTGGAACTCGGCGATGCGCTCGGCGAGCGCGTCGCGCAGACGCTGCTGGTCGGCCCGGGCCTCCTCGAGCACGAGGAGCTGGGCCTCCTCGTCGGCCTTCCGCTGCTCGACCGCGAGCACGGCGGCCTCGGCCTGGGCGGTGGCCTCCACGAAGTCGTCCTCGGCCGAGCGGAGGTGGTCGATCACGTCGGCCTGGCTGGTGCTGACGCTGCGCAGCATGGCTCGGCGCCGTGACGCCTCGGTGAGGTCCTCGGATCGCAGGACCTGCTCGACGACCTGGCCGGTCGGGCGCACGTAGGCCTCGACGGCCTGACGCCTGGCCAGCTCGCGCAACCCGCCGATGCGCGTGGACGTCTCGGCGACGAGGGCCTCGGCCACGACCACCTCGGCCTCGGCGGCCGACAGCGCCTGCTGGGTGGACTCGAGCCGGGCCAGCTGGCTCTCGACGTGGGCGTCGAGATCGGCGACGGCCTGTTCGAGCTCGGCGTCGCGGGCGACCAGCGGGTCGAGCTCGGCGGCCTTGGCCGCCTTCTCGGCGCGAGCGGCATCGCGTTCCTCGCGGGTCTGCTCGATCTCGGC
>JBFJYB010000206.1:0-5220 GCA_041622835.1 Acidimicrobiales bacterium
CCGGGCCGTGCGTCTACATGCAGAAGGTGGCGGTCGGCCCCGACTGCGTCGGCATGATCGACATCGCGGCGAGCCCCACCGAGAACCTCCACGCCATCGCCGACGCCAAGGGCGAGTCGGTGCGCGACCTCACGGTCGTGATCCTCGACCGCGACCGCCACAAGGAGCTGATCTCGGAGGTGCGCGAGGCCGGTGCCCGGATCCGCCTGATCCCCGACGGCGACGTGGCCGGCGCCATCTCGACCGCCTGGCCCGATTCCGGCGCCGACGTCCTGTTCGGCATCGGCGGCTGCCCAGAGGGCGTGATCAGCGCCGCCGCGCTCAAGTGCATGGGCGGCGAGATCCAGGGGCAGCTCTGGCCCCGCAACGAGGCCGAGAAGACAGCTGCGCTCGACGCCGGCTACGACCTCGAGGCGGTGCTCACCCAGGACGACCTCGTGAGCGGGGACAACTGCTTCTTCGCCGCGACGGGCATCACCGACGGCGAGCTTCTCCAGGGCGTGCACTACCACCCGCACGGCGCGTCGACGACGTCGCTGGTGATGCGCTCGAGGTCGGGAACCGTGCGCCACATCAAGACCACCCACCGGCTCGACAAGCTCGAGACCTTCAGCGCGGTCGCGTACTAGCTGCGGCGCTCGTCCCGCAGGTCGAACACCACCTTCACCGCGCCGCGCGCGCCCGCGTCGGCCGCATGGCGGATGGCGTCTCGATACCGGTCGATCGGGTACCGCGCCGACACGAGCCGGTCGAGCTTGGCGTCGCGCACGAGGTCGAGAGCGAGCACGAAGCTCTTCTCGCGGCGGCCGTCGGGCAAGGTGTCGGTGCCGTAGGTGTAGGCGCCGACCAGTTCGGTCTCGCGGTGCCACAGGCCGGTCAGGTCGAGGCGGGTGACGCCGGGCATGCCGAGCAGCACGACCCGGCCGCGAGGCCGGGTGATCGATATCGACTCGCCGATCGACGACGCGCTGCCGACCGCGTCGATCGTGACGTCGGCCCCGCCCGACAGGTCGTCGCCGACCATGCGGCATCCCGTGAGCCGTCGCACGGCTCGCCTCGACTCGCCCGGCTCGATCAGCAGGTCGGCGCCGAGCGCTCGGGCCAGGTCGCGCTGCGCCGGGTACTTGGCCACCACGGCGATGGTCCCGACCGGGGTCAGCCTGCGCAGGGCCGCGACCGTGCAGAGGCCCATCGTGCCGGCCCCGAGCACGACGGCGGTGTCGCCCGGCTCGATGGCGGCCTTGCACGCGGCGTGGACGCCGCCGGCGGCCGGCTCGAGCATGACCGCCGCCTCGTCGGCGAGGTCGTCGGGCAGATGGTGCAGCTGGGACCGGTGGGCGACGAGCTCGGCGCCCCACCCGCCGCCGGTGCTGGCGCAGAAGCCGATCTGGATGCCCTCCTCGAGCGGGCCCGAGAGCAGGTAGCCGTAGTCGTCGCCGTCGCCGGGCGCGGCCCCCTCGAACGGCGCCTGCTCGCCGCGGGCCTCGGGGCCGAGCACCGGCTCGAGCCCGACCCTCGTCCCGTCCTCGAGCTCGCCGACGACCTCGTGGCCTGGCACGAACGGGAACGAGACCAGGGGCTCGAAGTACCGGGACGACTTGCCCTCGACCGTCGCCAGGTCGGAGCCGCAGATGCCGGTCAACCGTGGGTAGACCCGGTGCCATCCGGGACCCGGGAGCTCGGGCGGGTCGATGTCGCGCAGGCGCAGCGGTCCGACCGACACCCCGGCCCCGGGGGTGACGCGCGACGCCACCGCCGCGGCCGCGTACCGCATCTCGGACCGGTCGAACACGAGGGCTCTCACGCCCCACAGTGTGGCGTGCCCGGAGCCCGCCCGCCCAAAGGGCTCTAGTTTGGCGGCCTTGCCCGAGACATCTGCCGACCCGGCCCCGACCGCGACCTCTCCCAGAGCCTGGCGTGTGCTGGTGCTGATCTCGTTCGGGCAGGTGTTCGCCATCTTCGACTCGTCGGTGCTGAACGTCGCCTTCCCGTCGATGGAGCGGAGCTTCGACACCACCGCTCGGGCGACGCTGGCGTGGGCGCTCACCGGCTACATCATCAGCAGCGGCGCGGCCCTGCTGCTGGCGGGGCGGCTGGCCGACCGGCTCGGTCGCAAGCGGGTGTTCCTGACCGGCGTCGCGGTGTTCACCGTGGCGAGCGCCCTGTCGGGGCTGGCGCCGACGGCCGGCTTCCTGATCGGCTCCCGCGTCGTCCAGGGCCTCGGCTCGGCCCTCATGATCCCGTCGTCGCTGGCCCTCGCGCTGCCCGAGTTCCCCGTCGGCCGCCGGTCGCAGGCGATCGCGGTCTGGGGAGGTCTCGGTGCCGTCGCCGGGGCCGCCGGGCCGCCGGTCGGGGGCGCGATCATCGCCCTGTCGAGCTGGCGGTGGGTCTTCTTCGTGAACGTCCCGATCGGGGTGGCTGTCTTCACGATCGGTGCGGTCGTGCTCCGCGAATCCGAGCGGTCGGCCCGGACCGGACGGCTCGACGTCGTGGGCGCCGTCACCGGCACCGGAGCCTTCGCGGTGCTCACCTTCGCCATCTTGCAGGGGAACAGCTGGGGATGGTCGAGCGTGCGCATCCTCGCCTGCCTGGTGGGCGCGGTCGGGTTGCTGATGGTCGTCGTCGCCCGCTCGCAGCGGCACCGCGACCCGCTCCTCGACCTCTCGCTGTTCGGCAACCGCCGCTTCACGATCGCGACGACCAGCCTCGCCGTCTTCAACTCGTCGGTGGCCGCCTACTGGTTCGCGGCGCCGCTGTTCCTCCAGACGGTGTTCGGGTGGTCGGCGTGGAAGGCGGGGCTCGGCATCGCGGCGACGCCGGCCGTCAACGCCATGATCGCCTTCACGACCGGGCGCTGGGCCGACCGGGGACACCAGCGGGCGATGATGGCGGGAGGCTCGCTGCTGGCAGCCTCCGCCATCGCCGGAATCGGGGCGCTGCTCGACGGCGACGCCAGCTACTGGGTCGCCCTGTTCCCGTTCACCGCCGTGCTCGGCATCTCCAACGCGGTGGCGTGGCCGACGTTCACCTCGGCCGCGCTGGTCGAGATCGACGATCACCGCTACGGCACCGCCAACGCCACCAACATCACCGCCCGGACGATGGGCAGCGCCATCGGCGTGGCGGTGCTGATCGCCGCTCTGGGCTCCGACGCGGCGGCGACCGCGGCCGATTTCCGTCGGGGCTGGTGGATCATGGTCGGCCTCCTGGTGGTCGCCGCCCTCTGCGCCAGCCTCTACCCCCGACCGCGAGACCAGGTAGCGGCCCGAACCTGACCCCGCCCCTCCCCCTGCGGGGGGCCGGTCAGCGGCGGTCGGCGGCGAAGGGGAGGGCGGCGCGGACCTCGGTCACCCGGGCCGGGTCGACGTCGGCGGCGATGATCGTCTCGTCCGACCCGGCCTCGGCCACTATCTCGCCCATGGGGTCGACGATGCGGCTGTCGCCGGCATAGTCGAGGCCGTCACCGGAGCCGACCCGGTTCACCCCGGCGACGTAGCACTGGTTCTCGATGGCCCGGGCCAGCAGCAGGCTGGTCCAGTGGCGACGGCGGGCCGCGGGCCAGTTGGCCACCACCACGAACAGGTCGGTGTCGGGCCCGACCTCCCAGAACTCGTCGGCGAAGCGCAGGTCGTAGCACACGTAGAGCGAGACCCTGACACCCTCGATCTCGACGGTGACCCGCTCGTCGCCGGCCGCGTAGTGCTCGTGCTCGCCGGCGAAGGTAAACGGGTGGATCTTGGCGTAGCGGTGCACCGTGCCGTCGGGCCCGGCCAGGACGGCGCGGTTGAACGGCCGGTCCTGGCCCTCGGGCCGCTCGGGCACCGAGCCGCAGATCCAGACGCCGTGGCGCGCCGCCTGGTCGACGAGGAACTCGGTGCTCGGACCGCCCACCGGCTCGGCCACCCGGTCGGTGGCCATCGTGAACCCCACCGAGTACATCTCGGTCAGCAGGACCAGGCGGGCGCCGGATCCGGCCGCCTCGGAGATGAACGGGGCGAGACGGGCGAAGTTGGCGGCCGGGTCCTCCCACACGATGTCGTGCTGGACTGCGGCAACTCTCATCGGGACAGGCTCTTCAGCCGGGCCACCGCCTCGTCCAGCACGTCGAGCCGCTTGCAGAACGTGAAGCGAACGAGGTGTCGTCCCTCGTGTCGGTTGTCGTAGAACACCACGTTGGGCACCGCCACCACACCACAGCGCTCGGGCAGCGCGAGGCAGAAGGCCATGCCGTCGTCGTCGCCGAAGGGGCGGATGTCGGTGGTGACGAAGTAGGTGCCGGCCGGTCGGAACACGTCGAAGCCGGCCGCCTCCAACCCGTCGGACAGACGGTCGCGCTTGGTCCGCATGTCGTCGACGAACGAGGCGAAGTAGTCGTCGCCCAGGGCCAGGCCGGTCGCCACCGCCGGCTGGAAGGGGGCGCCGCTGACGTAGGTGAGGAACTGCTTGACGGTGCGGACCGCGTTCAGCAGGGCGGGCGGCGCGCAGGCCCAGCCGATCTTCCACCCCGTGAACGAGAACGTCTTTCCTGCGCTGCTGATGGTCACGGTCCGGTCGCGCATGCCGGGCAGGGTCGCCAGCGGGACGTGCTCACCGTCGAACACGAGATGCTCGTAGACCTCGTCGGTCACGGCGATCAGGTCCCGCTCGACGCAGATGCGGGCGATCAGCTCCAGCTCGGTCCGGTCGAAGACCTTGCCGGTGGGGTTGTGCGGCGAGTTCAGGATCAGCAGCCGGGTCTGGGCGGTGACCGCGGCCGCCAGCTCGTCGGGGTCGAAGCCGTACCCGGGCGGGCGCAGCGTGACGACCCGTTTGGTGGCCCCGGCCAGCGAGATGCAGGCCCCGTAGGAGTCGTACCAGGGCTCGAAGCAGACGACCTCGTCGCCGACCTCGCACAGCGACAGGATCGACGCGGCCAGCGCCTCGGTCGCGCCTGCGGTGATCAGCACCTCGGTGTCGGGGTCGTAGTCGAGCCCGTAGAAGCGGCGCTGGTGCTGAGACACCGCGGCCCGCAGCTCGCGTGTCCCGAGGCCGGGCGGATACTGGTTGTGCCCGTCCCGGATGGCGGCGACGGCGGCCTCGGCGATCTCGCTCGGCCCGTCGGTGTCGGGAAAGCCCTGGCCGAGGTTCACCGCACCGGTACGGACCGCGAGGGCCGACATCTCGGCGAAGATCGTCTCGCCGAACCCCTGCAGGCGCGAGTTGAGGTGGGGAACCCGGTCG
>JBFJYB010000207.1:0-5181 GCA_041622835.1 Acidimicrobiales bacterium
CACCCTGCCGCCGGCCAGCAGCGACGAGCCGGTGACCAAGATCGCCCACTCCTCGGCGGCCGCCGAGGAACTGGTCGCCGCCCGGCGCGCCATGGCCGCGGTGGCCGCCCACCCCGAGGCGTCGTCGTTCGCGGCCCTGATACCGACGGTGCTCGAGTCGGGCCGCCGCAACGGAGAGCCGTTCCAGACCGAGACCCGGCTGCCCGGAACCGAGCTGGCCTCGCTGCTGGGGCTCGAAACCCGACGGGCGGCACTTCACGCCACCGCCGACGCCATCGGGCGCCTCCATGCCGCCACCGCCCGCAACCTGACCATCACCGACGAGACCCTCGCCGTCTGGTTCACCGAGCGGGCCCAACTCCTGCACCCGCTGCTGTCGGCGGACCAGCGACACGCGCTCGACGACCTCTACGAGCGGGTGCGCGCCACGGCGCTGGGCCGCGCCGTCACCGTGTCCCGCGTGCACGGGGACCTGTCGCCCCGCAACGTGCTGCTCGATCCGTCCGACCTCCGGGTGACCGGCGTCGTCGACTGGGGCCGCTCGTGTGTCGACGAGCCTCCGGAGACCGACCTGGCTCACCTGCTGCTGACGACCCGGCTGGACACTGCGTCTCGCGAGCTCGGCCAGGTCGTCGTCGACGTGTTGACGTCGGGCTGGGACGACGCCGAGGTCGAGATCCTCGAAGCGGGGACGTCGAGACGGGGGCCGCGACTGCCCGACGACGTGGTGGTCGCGCTCACGTGGCTCGCCCACGTCACCAACAACCTCGCCAAGTCGAGCTCGTTCGCGACCAAACGGGTGTGGGCGACCCGTAACATCCACGCGGTGCTCGACGCGTCGCACCGACAGCTGGCGCTCGGATCATGACCACCCACCACCCCACAGCCGTGCACCGGCCGCCGCTGGCCCGGTTCGACTCGGTGCGTCGCGCCGGCGTGGCCCGGGTCGAGACCGTCGCCGACCGCGGCACGGCGTACCGGCCGATGGACCTCCGCTTCGGGCTCGCCGCGCTGGCCGTCGCCATGCTGGCGTGGATCATCAGCCTGCGCGACGTGAGGCTCGACGCCATGAACGACCTCGGGCTGCTGTCGGTGCTGCCCGTCACGTTCTACGTGTCGCTCGGGGTGCTGACGGTCAGCTTCATCGCGTTGCTCCACCGTGGGCGGGTGGGCGACGTCGTCCTCTACTCGCACGTCGGCGCACTGATCCTCATCATCCACGGCACGCCCGCGATCCTGTACTCGACGCTGCGGTACTCGTGGGCGTGGAAGCACGTCGGCATCGTCGACTACATCCAGCGCAACGGAACCGTCGACCCCGACATCGCGACCCTCGACGTGTACCACAACTGGCCCGGGTTCTTCGGCGCCAGCGCCATCATCAGCGACCTCTCCGGCATCGACACCCGGTCGATCGCCACGTGGGCGCCCACCGCCTTCAGCCTGCTGGATCTCTTCGCGCTGGTGTTCGTCTTCCGGATGCTCGGCACCAACCGGCGAGCACTGTGGCTGGCGGTCTGGCTCTTCTTCGTGACCAACTGGGTCGGCCAGGAGTACTTCTCGCCGCAGGCGATGAGCTACTTCCTCTACCTGACCCTGGTCGGTGTGGCGCTGGCCTTCTTCGCCAGGGACGGCAGACGCATCGCCCACCAGGCCCCGACCTGGGCGCCGTGGCTGCTCAGCATCGGGCTGATCGTCGCCGTCGTCTCGTCGCACCAGCTCACCCCGCTGATGATCGTCGTCGTGCTGGGCGGGATGTCGGTGCTGCGTATCGCCCGCACGGGCTGGCTGGCCGTGTTCACTGCGCTCTTCGCCGTGCTCTGGATGCTCGGCCCGGCCGACAGCTTCTTCACCCGCAACATCTCCGAGACCCTGGCGGAGGTCGGCGCCCCGGCCACCAACTCCACCACCGGCGTCGTCGACACCACCGAGGTCAGCTCGGGTCAGGCCACCGTGATCGTCATCGACCGGATCCTGACCGTCGGTCTGATCGCCGTCGCCGGCGCCGGCCTGCTGTTCCGGTGGCTCCGGGGCCACCGGTTCCGCACCGAGATGCTGCTGCTCGTCGCCCCGGTCGTGCTGCTCGGCGCCACCGACTACGACGGCGAAGCGCTCTTCCGGGTGTTCCTGTTCGCGGTGCCCTTCGCCACCTTGTTCGCCGCCCACGTGGTCTACCCCCACGGCAACGAGCACCGCTCGTGGCGGGCCGGGCTGGTCGCCGGCGGCGCGGCCGTGGCCGTCCTCGTCGCGTTCCTGTTCGCCTACTACGGCAAGGAGCGCTTCAACTACTTCACCCCGGGCGAGGTGGCGGCGGCCGAGTGGCTGTACGAGCAGGCCCCGCCCAACTCGCTGCTCATCGAGGGCTCGCGCAACTACCCGTCCCAGTTCGTGAACTACGAGAACTTCACCTACGTGCCGATCTCGCGGGAGGACGAGGCGACCCACGCCCGGATCGCGGCCGACCCCGCCGGGGTGATGGCCGACTGGCTCGACAACTCGGCCTACGAGGCCACCTACCTCTTCATCACCCGCTCGCAGATCCTCGAGCAGGAGGCGCTGGCCGAGACCCCGTCCGGGTTCCTCCAGAGCATCCGGGACGCCGTCGAGGGATCGAGTGCGTTCGAGGCCGTGTTCGAGAACGACGACGCCGCGGTCTACCAACTGGTCTACGAGGTCGTCATCACCGAGAGCGGGGCGATCGAGATCCGCCCGGTCGAGGTGGACGAGCCGTGATGGTGGGACGCTTCGCCGCGCTCATCGTCGCCGTGACGACCGCGACCGCCATCGTGCTGGTTGCCGACATCGGGGGGCCGCTGCGGGCGGTGGTCGTGCTGGCGTTCTTCCTCGCGGTGCCGGGCCTGGCCGCGATCGGCTTCTTCGAACCGCTCCAGCCCGACGCCCGCCTGGTGCTGGTGCCCGCCGTCAGCATCGTCACCACGGTCGTGGTCGCGCAGGTGCTGCTGTACACGGGGAACTGGACCACCGAGCTCGGCTACTCGATCGTCGCGCTCGTCAGCCTGGCCGCGATCAGCGTCCAGGTGGTCGAGGTCCTGGCGGCGCGGCTCGGTACCGGTCCGGCTCAGCGCCTCGGCGACGAGCGGACCCTCGGCCGGTCCGGTGCCAGCCACCACCGGCCCGAGAACCGCCAGGCCGGTGCGGCGTCGGGCTCGGGCTCGTCGGGGACCGACTCGGGCCACAGCTCCTCGTAGGCCGCGACGATGGCGGCCAGCTCGTCGTCGGTGGCGGCGGGGGTGACCTCGATGGGCGGGTCGAGAGCCATGTCGGCGGAGCTCACCGCGACCTAGAGCGGGATGATCCCGTGCTTGCGGGCCGGTAGCTCCTCGCGCTTGGACCGCAGCGCATCGAAGCCGGCGATCACGATGGCCCGGGTGTCGGCCGGGTCGATGACGTCGTCGACGTACCCCCGCTCGGCGGCGATGTACGGGTTGGCGTACCGCTCGGTGTACTCCTCGACCAGCTCGTCGCGCCGGGCCGCGGGATCGGCCGCCTGTTGCAGCTCGCGCCGGTTGATGATCTCGACCGCGCCCTGGGGGCCCATCACCGCCAGCTCGGCCGACGGCCACGCGAACGACAGGTCAGACCCGGTGGACTTCGAGTCCATGACCACGTAGGCGCCGCCGTAGGCCTTGCGGATGACGACCTGGATCCGCGGCACCGAGGCTTCGCAGTAGGAGTAGAGGAGCTTGGCCCCGTGCCGGATGATGCCGCCGTACTCCTGGTCGACGCCGGGCAGGAACCCCGGCACGTCGACGAAGGTGAGCAGCGGGATGTTGAAGGCGTCGCAGGTGCGGACGAAGCGGGCCGCCTTCTCGCTGGACTCGATGTCGAGCACCCCCGCCAGCACCATCGGCTGGTTGCCGACCACGCCGACCGTGTGGCCGTCGAGACGGGCGAAGGCGCAGACGATGCTCTGGGCCCAGTTCGGGAAGTACTCGAGGTACTCGCCGTCGTCGACGACCGACTCGACGATGCTGCGCATGTCGTATGGCAGGTTGGCGCTGTCGGGGAGCAGGTCGAGCAGCTCCTCGCAGCGGCGATCGGGCGAGTCGGTGGTCGGGAACGACGGCGGCTCCTCGAGGTTGTTCGACGGCAGGAACGACAGCAGGTACTTGACCTGGTCGAGGACCTCCTCCTCGCTGTCGGACACGAAGGTGGCGACCCCCGACTTGGTGGCGTGGCTCTGGGCGCCGCCCAGCTCCTCGAGGGTGACCTCCTCGCCGGTCACCGTCTTCACCACGTCGGGTCCGGTGATGAACATGTGCGAGTGCTCGCGCACCATGAAGATGAAGTCGGTCATGGCCGGGCTGTAGACCGCCCCGCCCGCGCACGGGCCGAGGATCACGCTGATCTGGGGGATGACCCCGGAGGCCTGGACGTTGCGGTAGAAGATGCCGCCGTAGGAGTCGAGCGACACGACCCCCTCCTGGATGCGGGCGCCGGCGCCGTCGTTCAGGCCGATCATGGGCGCCCCCACCGACAGGGCGAGGTCCATCACCTTGTGGATCTTCTCGGCGAAGACCTCGCCCAGCGCGCCGCCGAACACGGTGAAGTCCTGCGAGAACACGAACACCTTGCGGCCGTCGATGGTGCCCCAGCCGGTGACCACGCCGTCGGTGTAGGGCCGCTCGGTGATGCCGCTGTCGAGGGCGCGGTGGCGAGCCAGCATGTCGAGCTCGTGGAACGAGCCGTCGTCGAGCAGGTAGTCGATGCGCTCGCGGGCGAGCAGCTTGCCCTTCGCGTGCTGGCGGTCGACCGCCCGCTGGGGTCCGGCGTGGAGCGCCTCGTCCTTGCGCCGCTCGAGATCCTCGAGCCGCTCCTTCAGGGGGTGGTCGGCCATGGTGCCTGCAGGGTAGCGGTAGCGTCTGGGGCCATGACGACCACGGCCTTGCAGCGGGTCTGCGTGTTCTGCGGGTCGAGTACCGGCGACGAGCCGGCCCACCTCGCCCTCGCCCGGGACCTCGGCGCCCGCCTGGCCGCCGACGGCATCGGGCTGGTGTACGGGGGCGGCGCGACCGGGCTGATGGGCGCGATCGCGACGGCGACCATGGAGGCCGGGGGCGAGGTCATCGGCGTGATCCCCGGCGGGATGTTCACCAACGAGATCCCCAAGGAGGACATCACCGAGCTGCACCGGGTGCCCGACATGCACGCCCGCAAGGC
>JBFJYB010000208.1:0-5152 GCA_041622835.1 Acidimicrobiales bacterium
CCCGACGAGCCTGTGCCCGACGAGCCTGTGCCCGACGAGCCTGTGCCCGACGAGCCTGCGCCCGACGAGCCCGCACCCCAGCCGATCCCCTAGCCCGTCCCCGAGAACCCTCACCGAGAACCAACCCAGCGAGACCCCCCACCGAGAAAGCAGGAGCTCATGATCCGATCCATGTTCGCAGCCGTTGCCGGACTGCGAAGTCATCAGACGATGATGGACACCGTCGGGAACAACATCGCCAACGTCAACACGACCGGCTTCAAGCGGAGCCGCGTGTTGTTCCAGGACATCCTCAGCCAGACCGTTCAGGGGGCCGGCGCCGCGACCCCGGAGCTGGGCGGTACCAACCCGGCCCAGATCGGTCTCGGTGTCCGGGTGGGGTCGATCGCCACCCACTTCGCCCAGGGCGCCCTCCAGCGCACGGGTCGCCCGCTCGACGTGGCGATCGAGGGCGACGGGTTCTTCGTGCTCGACCAGGGGGGCGAGCAGCTCTTCACCCGCAACGGCGCCTTCTTCATCGACGAGCAGGGCGACGTGGTGTCGGCCGCTGGCGGGCGGGTCCAGGGCTGGCGGGCGAGCGCTGGCGGCGTCGTCGACACGACCCAGCCGACCGAAGACCTGAACCTCCCGGTCGGCGACCTGATCCCGCCGGTCGTCACCTCGGAGGTGCTCATGGGCGGCAACCTGGCCGCCGACTCGGCCATCGGGCACGTCGAGCGGTCCGGGGTCGACGTGTTCGACAGCCAGGGCACCGCGATCGCCCTCGAGCTCTCGTTCACCAAGACCGCCGCCGACGAGTGGACCGTGACTGCGACCTACGGCGACCCGCCGACCGCGGTGACGCTGACCGACGACGTCGTGACCTTCGACGCGGCCGGCGAGATCTCTTCACCCGCCGACTTCGGGATCGACATCGCGGCCGGCGAGATCCCGGGGCTCGGTGCGGTGGTCATCGGCATCGGCGGGCCGGGAGTCTCGCGCCGGCTCAGCCAGTACGGGGCGATCTCGTCGGTCTCGGTGGTCACCCAGAGCGGCTCGGCGACCGGCTCACTGCGGTCCGTCAGCGTGTCGAAGGACGGGGTGATCGTCGGTGCCTACTCGAACGGACGGGTTCAGCCGATCGGGCAGCTCGCCACCGCGATCTTCGCGAACGCCGAGGGCCTCGAGCGGGTCACCGGGACGAACTTCCGGGCCAGCGTGAACTCCGGCCTCGCGCAGGTCGGTCAGCTCGGTTCGGGTGGACGGGGCGGGCTCGCCGCCGGGGCGATCGAGATGTCGAACGTGGACCTGGCCGAGGAGTTCACCCAGCTGATCGTCGCCCAGCGCGGCTTCCAGGCGAACTCGCGGGTCGTGACCGCGTCCGACGAGCTGCTCCAGGAGATCGTCAACCTCCGCAGGTAGCGACCACCGCCGGTAGCTGGGCGGGTCAGCGATGAGCGGCCAGGGATGGCCGCTCCCTCGGACCGGTGACGGGCCCGCTGTCGGATCCGCTCGTGAACGCGGCCTCCAGGTCGAGGTCGAAGATCCACGCCACCGGGCGCCCTGGGAGCCCGCCGGCGCGGTCGTGCAGGTGCATGACGCTGTCGTTGTAGAACGAGCGGGCCAGCGCGATCCGGTCCTCGGTGGCGGTGAGCTGGGCCTGCAGTCGCCGGTAGGCCTCGTCGGCGCGCAGCTCGGGGTACCGCTCGACCAGCGCGAGCAGGCCCCGGATCTTGCGGCCCTGGCGTTGGATCTCGGCGTCGGTCTCGACCACCGCCGCGTCGGTCGGTCGCTCGGGTAGCTCGATCGCGGCGCCGGCGCGCAGCGCCGCCAGCTCGGTGTGGAAGCGGCGCTCGACCTCGCCGTGCCGGGCGACCACCTCGACGAGGGCCGGGACGAGGTCGTGGCGCCGCTGGAGCTCGACGCCGAGCAGGCTCCATGACCGCTGCACGCGGTTCCGCAGCCGGACCAGGCCGTTGTAGGTGAAGCCCAACATGGCGAAGGCCATGACCCAGAGGGCGAGGCCCGCCATCGCCAGCGGCGGGCCCGGCGTGATCGTGCTCGGTTGCAGCGTCTCGGCCTCGAGCAGCCGCGCCCCGTCGATCCACGCGATGCCCGCGACTGCGGCCGCGACGACCGCGACGATGCCGGCCCCGTATGCCGCGAGGCGTTGCGCGCCCACGACTCGGCCCTCGCCGCCGACCCACACGAGGAACGGGTGACGTCGGTCGGGGTCGGGCCCGATCTCGGGTCGGGTGGCGTCGTCGGGCAGTGCGGCGTGGCCGAGGACGTACACCTCGGCCCCGACTGGAAGGACGTACTCCTTGACCCGGCGCCGGCTGTATCCGCCCCGGGCGGCCAGCGCCACCGCGAGGACGCCGTCGCCGAGCGACGCCGACCGGGTCGACATCGGCCCGTCGTACTCGAGCGGGAGCTTCATCTCGGCGTCACGGGTCCACACCCGGATCGAGCCGGTCTCGTCCTCGAGATGGAACTGCTTGCGCCCGCCGCTGCGACGCTCGACCTCCTTCCACCGGCGGTCGCCGTCGCTGTCGGTCTGCTCCTCGTAGACGACCTGTTCCCAGTAGGCGCAGTCGCGGGCGCCGTGCGGGCTCACGACCGGGTCGTCACAGATCACCACGCCGCACAGCTCGGTCGCACCGAGGGCGACGCCGGCTACCTTCGACGTCGGCAGGTCCTCGACCAGCCGCTTGCGCCCCATGAACCGGTACCACACCGCCAGAGCCACGAGGCTCAGCGCGCTCGCTCCGGCCAGGACGAGAAGTGCCTTGGTCTCCACGCTCATCCGTCACCTGTCGGCCGCGACGGTGGTCGTGTCAAGCCTTGTGCTCACGGCCAGCGGGTGCGGCGGCGCGGCGGCCGACCCTGAGCCCTCGGTGGTCCATGTCAGCGGCGTCGCGTGCGGGCGCGGCACGATCGGCGGGGGAATGGTCGTCGAACGCGGCCTGGTGCTGACCAACGCCCACGTGGTCGCCGGGACGACCGAGGTCGGGGTGCTGTTCGCCGACGGCGGCGGCGCCGTCGACGCCCGGCTGGTCGCCTTCGACCCGAACCGCGACCTGGCCCTCCTCGCCGTCGAGACCGCGGCCGCCGCCATCGAGCTGGGCGACGATGCTCCCGGCACCTCCGGCCGGTTCATCACCGTGGACGACGAAGGAGCGCTGGACGAGCGCCCGTTCGTCATCCGGCGGGGGATCACCGCCACCGGGGAGGACATCTACCGCGAGCCCGGCGCCCGGCGGAGGGCCCTGGAGGTCGAGCTGTCGGTGGACCCGGGTGAGTCGGGGTCGGGCCTCTTCGATGCCGACGGTCGCCTGGTGGGCGTGGTGTTCGCGTCGTCGCGAACCAGCGACGACCTCACCTACGCCGTGGCACGGAGCGAGGTCGAGGCCTTCCTCGCCGAGCCGCGTTCCGACTCGGTCGATCCCGGGCCGTGCGTCTGAGGAGGTGCGGGTCGCGACCGGGGCCGAGCCCGTAGTCTCGTCGGCCCGAGAACCACTGGCGACGATGAACGGCAGCACCCGGCCTCTGCTCTCGATCGATCGCCGGCGGGCGCTGGCGATGATTGTTCGCCGTTGGGAGAACGCTACCGCTCCGTCGTCGCCCACACCGCGTACAGCGGATCGCGGCCCCGATTCGGCGGAACTCGGACGTCGTAGGTCGGCTCTCCGAACCCCTGGGCCAGGCCGAAGTAGGCGCCGACGATCTCGAGATGGGTCGCATCGTCGTTGGCGAGCCAGCCGTGGATCGCCTTGGTCGGAAAGCAGCGGTTGGAGAAGGTCACGACGAGCCGGCCGCCGGGTCGGAGCACACGCGCGATCTCTTCGAAGACCTCGACCGGACGGGTGAGGTAGTCGACCGACACGCAGCACACGGCGTCGTCGAAGGTGTCGTCGTCGAAGGGAAGCGCGGGGTCGGCGTTGAGGTCGTGGATCACGCGCTCGCGGGCGTCCGGGTTGGCGTCGAGCTCGCTCTGGTTCATTCCGAGCACCGTGAGGTGCTCGGGTGGCTGCTCGAAGTGCGACACCCACGACGACATGAGGTCGAGCACGCGACCGGTCACGCCGAGCTCGGCGTACAGCGCGCCGACCGCGGCGATGGCGCCGTCGTCGATGTGGGTGACCAGCCGGGGCGGGCGGTAGAAGACGTCGTCGGGCACCTCGTCGGTGCGCTCGAAGAACCCCTCCGGGAACGGCCACGGTCGGACCACGGGGTCAGTGTGGCCCAACCCCGCCCGAGTCCCCGCGGTGGTGTCACACCGCTTACGTATGTTGTCGCCATGAGCGCCACTCGCCCGGAATCGCCTAGCGCACACCAGCCGCTGGACGCTCGAGCGGATGGCCTGGTCGACGCGTTCCGAATACCCCTCGTGGCGGGTGATCCCCGCCGTCACCATTTCATTCCGCAGTTCTTCCTCCGGCGCTTCGCCGACGCGGAGGATCGGCTTGCCGTCGTTTCAGTCGCTAGGGCCGCGAGGCCGGCGGTGACCCATGTCCGGAACGTCGCCGTGGTCAAGGACCTCTACACCGTCTTCGACCCCGAGGTGGGCGACACCGCGTGTGTCGAGAAGATCATCGGATTGGCGGACCACGAGGCACGTTCCGCCATCGAACGGCTGGCCTGGGGAGTGCTGTTTCCTCCATCTCCTGCTGATCGACTCAGCATTGCGCTCTGGGTTGGTTTGCTCGCAGTCCGCGACCCCCATACGCGTCGGATCTGGGAGGCCATCGCCGACGGTGTCACCAAGCTGCAGGTGTCCCTCCTCGACGACGAGGAGAAGGTGCGTAGCTACATTCGCTCTGCGCACCAGCGAGAGCCAGACGGGGAGGAAGTCGTCAAGATGCTGGACATGGCCCGCGACCTCGCAAGCTGGGAGACGACTCCGGATCACAGTCAGATGGTGATGACCGTGCTCGATGCGGCCTTGGTGACAGCGCCCCACCTTATGCAAAGGTCTTGGAACGTCGCGCAGTTCTCCGAGCCGGGACTGGTACTGAGTGATCGGCCCGTCGTGCTGGTGCCGCGTGAGGCCGATCTGAACCGCCGGGTCGGCGTCGGTCTGGGAACGGCCAAGGAGCTTTGGCTGCCCCTCGATCGCCGGACAGCGCTGATCATGCACGACAACGCCTTGGTGGGTGAAAGGGTGAGTGGA
>JBFJYB010000209.1:0-5145 GCA_041622835.1 Acidimicrobiales bacterium
CTCGGGCTGAAGCGACGGCTGTCGGCCAAGGTCCTGCCGGCGGTCTCGATCGGCTTCGCCTTCGTCCCGGCCATCGTGTTCATCGGGCTGGCCGCGTTCCTCCAGGAGGACTTGATCCGCGAGGAGATCCTGCCCGAGTACCACGACTACTACGGCTTCATCGTGTTCGCCATCCTGCTGTTCACCGCGTTCGTGGCGCCCGAGGTGCTGTGCACCGACCGCCGGACCGGGATGCTCAGCCTCTACCTGGCGTCGCCGCTCACCCGCGACACCTACCTCGTCGCCAAGGCGGCCTCGGTGCTCACCGTGCTGTTGACCGTGACGCTGGGCCCGCTGCTGCTGTTGCTGCTCGCCTACACGGTCGAGGGCGCGGGGCCGGACTCGGTCGGCGACTTCGTCGTGCTGCTGGGCCGGATCCTGGTGGCCGGCGTCACCGTGGCGCTGCTGTGGACCGCGCTGTCGCTGGCCATGTCGAGCGCCACCTCCCGCAAGGCGTTCGCCAGCGCGGCGATCATCGTGACGATCCTGGTCAGCGGGATCGTGGTCGGGATCCTGAGCAGCAGCGACGGCCTCGACTTCCCTGACTGGCTGGGGATCTTCGACTTCTTCAGCCTTCCCTTCGAGCTGACTACCCGGATCTTCGGTGAGCGGAACGTCAACGACGACGGCGCGGCCAGCCGCATGAACGCAGGTCTGGTGTGGGCCGCCAACCTCGGGTGGACCGCGGTCTTCGCCTCCTTCACCCGGTGGCGCTACCAGCACATGGACGTCGACCGATGACCACCGGCGAGCTGCCGCCGCCACCCGCGCTCCCTCCGCCGCCGCCTTCGTCGCTGCCACCTCCGCCTTCGGCCGGCCCGATGCCGATGGTCCGCTTCTCCGGGGTGTCGAAGTTCTTCGGCGAGCTGGTGGCCGTCTCCGACGTGAGCTTCGACGTCGACGAGGGGGTCACCGCCCTGCTCGGGCCCAACGGCGCGGGGAAGTCCACCATCCTGCGGCTCCTGTGCGGGCAGGCCCGGCCGTCGAAGGGCAAGCTGTGGGTGCTGGGCCAGGACCCTCGGGCCGATCCGCTCGTCGCCCGCCAGATCGGCGTCGCTCCCCAGCAGGAGACGCTGTTCGAGGTGATCACCGCGCTCGAGTTCGTCCGGTTGGCCGCCCGGCTCCACGGGCTCGACGACCCGACAGGCAGAGCCGAGGCCGCGATACGCGAGGTCGACCTCGACCTCGGCGACTCCCGGGTCGTCGGCACCTACTCGAAGGGCATGCGGCAGCGGGTGAAGCTGGCGCAGGCCATCGTCCACGATCCACCGGTGATCGTGCTGGACGAGCCGCTGACCGGGCTCGACCCCCGGCAGCGACTGCACATGATCGAGCTGTTCCACCGGCTGGGCGCCCAGGGTCGATGCGTGATCGTGTCCAGCCACGTGCTCGAGGAGGTCGAGCGGTTCGGATCACGGGTGATCGTCGTGTCGAAGGGCCGGATGGCGGCCGAGGGCGACTTCCGCGAGATCCGGGTACTCATGGACGACCGCCCCCACGAGATCCGGCTCCGGGCCGACGACCCGCGCCGGCTGGCGGTGGGCCTGCTCGAACGCAGCCTGGTCGGATCGGTCACGTTGGAGGACGGCAGCGTCGTGGTCGAGACCGACGACGTACGGGCCTTCAGCCGGGCGGTCGCTCCCCTGGCCGTCGACCTCGACGTCGAGCTCCAGGAGCTCGTGCCCCTCAACGACGACCTCGAGAGCGTCTTCCGCTACCTGGTGGGTGAGCGATGACGGCCACGACGGGACGTACCCCCACCCTCGGAGCGGCGGTCGAGATCGCCGGGCTCGTGCTGCGCTCGCTGGTCACCCGGGGTCGGCTGATCGCGCTGGGCGGGCTGGGGCTGCTCGTCGCCGGGCTCGGTGCCACGGCGCGGGCCGCCGACGACCAGGTCGACGCGGCCACCGATCTGATCGCCGGGCTCGGCCTCTCGGTGGTGGCGCCGGTCGCGACGCTGGTCGTCGCCTCGGCCGCGCTCGGAGACCTGCGGGACGACAAGACGCTGGTGTACCTCTGGCTCCGTCCCATCTCGCGGCTGTCGATCGCCCTGGGCGCGGTCATGGCGAGCCTTGCGGTCGCGCTGCCGCTCGTGGTCGTGCCGATCTTCGTGTCGGCGGTCCTGTCGGGGGTCGGCGACCTGCTCGCCGCCTCGCTCCTGGCCGCGACCATGGCGGTCGTCGCCTACACGGGCCTGTTCGTCGCCGTAGGGATGCGGCTCAGCCGGCCGTTCCTGTGGGGCCTGGTGTACATCCTGGCGTGGGAGGGGTTCATCGCCCTGGCCGGCGACGGCACCGCCCGCATCTCGATCCGCTCCTACACCTGGTCGATCCTGGCCCGCGCCACCGGGACCGACCTCCGGTTGGCCGACCGCTCGGCCGCCGCCAGCGTGCTGGTACCCACGCTGATCCTCGTAGCCGGCACGGCCCTGACCACGTGGTGGCTCAACCACCGTGAGATCGACTGATGCGCCGGGGTAGCGTTGCCGCCGGCATGCGGACACTTCTCGCCATCCTCGGAACGCTCGTGCTGCTGGTCGCCTCGGTGTTCGTCTCGGCCACCGGTGCCGCCGGCCAGGACCTCGACGTCATCGTCGAGCAGGTGGAGCTGCGCGGCTACTACGTCCAGCGGGGGGCCGACGCCGACATCAACGAGCTCGAGCGGATCGTGGCCGAGGCCGACGACGCCGGGAGCATGGTGGCCATCGTGATCCTGGCGACCGAGGCCGAAGGCGGCGACGACCTGCTTGCGTCGGACATCTTCGATCGCAGCATCTTCGACACGGTCGTGGTCGTGTCCGACGCGGGCGTCGGTGCCGTCAGCGTGTTCGAGGACGATCAGCTCGCCGACGCGCTGGACGCCGCCCTCGACGTGGGACGGGGAGGCGGCTCGAACGAGGCCATCGCCGAGGCTTTCATCGACGGGCTACCGGGCCTGGAGGAGGTGTTCGACGGCGACGAGCAGGACGCCGACTCGGGAGGTGGCGGCCTCGGCTTCCTGTGGGTGCTCCTGGTGCTGGTGGTGATCGGTGGCGTCGTCTGGTTCTTCGTCCGCCGCGCCCGCCGCCGGGGTGAGGGCGACGACGTCGAGGTCGCCCGCCAGGAGATCCGCGAGCAACTCGACGTGATCGCCAACGAGATCGTCGAGAACCAGGACACGGTGGAGCTGTCGGGCAACGAGCAGGCGGTGGAGCACTACCGGGCGGCCAACACGACCTACGCCGACGCGGTCGAGCAGCTCGAGTCGACCACCGACCTGCTGGCCCTGGCCCAGCTGAACCACCGCGTGGACCAGGCTCGCTGGCAGCTCGAGGCGGCCGAGGCGCTGGTCGAGGGTCGGCCGGTCCCTCCCGAGCCCGAGCCCGACAAGCCCGTCGCCTGCTTCTTCGACCCGACCCACAAGCCGGGCACCGAGGATGCCGTGGTGCGGACCCCCGCCGGCGACAAGGAGGTGGCGGTGTGCCGCGAGTGCGCCGACAAGCTGCGTCGCGGCGAACGCCCGACGCCGCGCCAGATCACCGTCGGGGGCCGGCGGGTCCCGGCCGCCAAGGCGCCACAGAGCCACGGGGGCCGCGGGATGGGCGGGCTCGGCATGTTCGAGGTGGTGTTGGGCGGGCTCGGTGGCTTGCTGGGCGGAGCCCTCGGCGGCGGTGACCGGCGCTCGTCGGGTGGCGTCTCCCTCGACTGGGGCGAGGCCCTGGGCACCAAGCGCTCCCGCCGCAGCAGCGGGGTGTTCGGCCCCGATCGGCTGCCGCCCGGGGGCCGCGGACTCGGGCGCAGCACCAGCGGCCGTCGCAGCAGCGGCCGACGCAGCAGCGGCCGTCGCAGCGGGGGACGCAGCAGCGGTCGGGTCGGCCGGGGCCGAGCCCGTGGCCGGTTCTGATCGCCGTCACTACACTGCAGCGGCCGTCGATCGAGGAGACCAGACCAATGTTCAAACGCCTGTGGGGCTACCTGAAGACCCTGTTCCGGGTCAAGACCGAAGCCGCCATGAACCCCGAGATCGAGATCGAGCAGGCGATCCAGGAGGCACGCGACTCCGACCAGCGGCTCCGCAACCAGGCCGCCAAGGTGATCGCCCATCGCACCACCCTCGAGTCGAGGCTCGAGGACGCGGCCGACGACGTCGGCGAGGCCCGCGAGATGGCCAAGCAGGCCATCCTGCGGGCCGAGAAGGCCAAGGAGGAGGGCGACGCCGCCGGCGTCGAGCGGTGGACCAACGCTGCGTCCAGCCTGGCCATGAAGCTCCAGGCGGCCGAGAACAACCTTGACGGCCTGAAGGAGCAGTACGAGATCGCCGTCTCGCAGGCCGAGGAGGCCAAGACCGCGGTCCAGCAGAACGCCATGCGGGTCGAGGAGCTGGCGGCCAAGCGCATGGAGCTGCTCGGCCAGATCGAGCAGGCCAAGATGCAGGAGACGGTCAACCAGGCGGTCGAGTCGATGTCGGCGTCGATGGAGACCGACACCCCGAGCCTCGACAAGGTCGAGGCCAAGATCGAGGAGCGGCTCAGCACGGCCAAGGCCCAGGCCGAGCTGCGGGCCGCGACCCCCGAGGGGGCCATGGCCGAGCTGAACGAAGAGGTCTCGCTGGCCCGAGCCGACGACAAGCTGGCCGAGCTCCGCGCCGAGCTGGGCCTCGACGACCCGCCCGCCGAGCTCGAAGCCTAAGTCGGCGGCGGCGCGACCTCCAGGACGCCGGCGCCGATCAGCTCGTCGATCCGGGCGTCGTCGAGCCCGAGCACGTCCCGGGCGATCTCGCGGGTGTGCTCGCCCAGCCGGGGCGCCTGGCGGATGTCGGCCGCAACCATGTCGCCGCCGCTGAAGGCCGGGCCCTCCAACGTGATGCGGCCCTGGTCCTGCTGGTCGATCTCGACGCAGAAGCCGCGCTCGGCGAGATGGGGGTCCGACAGCTGATCGAGGGTGGTCGACATCGCTCCGGCCGGGACGCCGTGGGCCTGGCACCGCTCCATCACCGCACGCGGCGAGTGTCGGCTCGTCCATTGCTCGACCGCGGCGTTGAGCTCGTCGCGATGAGCCAGCCGGCCGGCGGTGTCGACGAAGTGGTCGTCGGCGGCCCAGCCCGGTCGGTCCATGGCGCCGATCAGCC
>JBFJYB010000210.1:0-5086 GCA_041622835.1 Acidimicrobiales bacterium
CGCGTCCACGCTGAACACGACCATCCAGATGCACGTCGACGACGAGATGCGGGGCAAGGTGCTGTCGATCTACCTCATGTCGCTGCTGATCGCGAACCCGGTCGGGCAGCTGATCCTGGGTGCCCTGAGCGACGGGATCGGACCCCGCAGCGCGGTCGTCGGTGCGGCGACCCTGCTGCTGACTGCCACCGTGTGGCTCCAGCTCTCCGGCCGGCTGGCGACCCTCGACGACGACCCGTTCACCCCGGCCGAGGCCGCGGCCGCCGACGGGCTGCTGGCCCCGAGCCCGGCACCCGGAGGCTGATCCCGCCCGGCGCGGTCAGCGGTCGAGGTCGTCCAGCTCGTCGCGCTCGTCGAGGTATCGCCGGCCCTCGTCGCACTCGTCGGCGATCGGGCACCAGCGGCAGGGCGGTCCCGGTCGCTTGCGGGCGCCGGTCTCGTCGGCTCGCAGCTCGAGCATCCGCACCGCGCCGTCGATCACCCGCTGCGCGGCCGACTCGAGCAGGTCGACGGTGACGTCCTCGGTGACGAAGCGGCCCTGCTCCAGGTAGTAGTTGGCCAGGCGGCGAGGGGGGACGCCGAGCGCGATCGTCTCGAGCAGGGCGTAGTAGCGCAGCTCGTCGGGATGATGGGCGCGGAACACGCCGGTCTTGAGGTCGACCAGCACCTTGCCGGCGGTGGTGCCCCGGGCCCGGCCGAGCGAGAGGTCGACCTTGCCCCGCAGCAGCACCCGGCCGTCGAAGAGCTCGACCGTCGAGCGGCTCTCGGTGACGGGCCGCCACGCCGGCTTCAGCGGGGGCCAGCACTCGGTGAAACGGCTCACCCGCTCGACCGCGTCGGACCGCAGCTCGGCCCGCTCGGCTTCGCTGCATCCCTGGAGGAAGTCGGTCAGCCAGCTCTCGCCCTCTTCGAGGCTGGCCAGCGCCCGGTCGACCAGCTCGACGGGGGCCGGCTCGCCCTTCCAGTTCACGGCCAGCTCGATGGCCTTGTGGGCGACGCTGCCGACGGTCATCGGCAGCCTGGCGACGAACGGCTCGGCCTCGTCGGCCAGGTACTTGGCCTCGCAGCCGTGGACCTGGTCGAGCTGGTGCTTGCTGAGCCACAGGCTGTCGTCGTCGGCGAGCAGACCGAGCGCCGGCTCGATGCCGCGCTGCAGCATGCCCCGCAGGTGGCCTCGCAGCCCGGGGTCGAAGACCGGGCGATCGGTGCCGGCGGCGCCGAGCTGGTCGACGACCTCCTGCTGGACCGGGCTCAGCGGCTCGTCGAGGTCCATGGGGGACACGGTACGAGACGGCCGGGCGCTCCGGTGGATGTCACAGGCCCTCCGCATACTGGTGGGCGATGGAAGCTACCTCGCTGCGGTTCGCAGCTTCGGCTCGCGTGTTGGGCGACGCCGCCCGCGCCGCGGGTCTGGTCGTCCCCGCCTACCGGAGCCCGCCGCAGGTCGTGGGACGGTCACGCACCGTTCGGCGGCGCGCCGACGGGTCGGCCACCGTCGCGGTCGCGCTTCGTGATCGGCCGTGGCCGGCGGTGCTGGCCGACATGATCGAGGGCATCGTGGTCGCCAACTCGCGTTGCGGGCCCGACGCCGACCGCGATCGCGACCTGCTCTGGTCGGCGCTGGTGGAGGCCGGTCTCGTGGTGCCGGCCGACCAGGTGGCGGCGGCCTGACCCGTCCCACCCGGCGCCGGGGCCGGGTCGCTCAGGACTGCGGGTCGGCGAACACCGGGTCACGCTCGTCGAAGGTGGCGGCCACCGCCTCGGCCTGGTTCGGCGATCCGATCAGCGCGCCGATCTCCTCCCGTTCGGCCGCGAAGGCCTCGGCCGGCGTCCGGCCCGATGCCTTCGAGAGCAACCGCTTGGCGGCCCGCACTGCGTCGGGCGACTTGCCGGCGATCTCGCGGGCCAGGTCGAGCGCGGCCGCGCGCGGGTCGGCCGCGACCCGGGTGGCCAGCCCGATCTCCACCGCCTCGGCGCCCTCCACCATCCGGCCGGTGAAGGTCAGCTCCTTGGCCCGGTCGAGCCCCACCAGGTCGACGAGGGTCCGGGTGCCGGTCATGTCGGGGACCAGGCCCCACCGGATCTCGAGCACCGACATCCGGGCGTCGGGCGCGATGATCCGGATGTCGGCCGCCAGCGCGATCTGGATGCCGCCGCCCAGCGCGACGCCGTGGATCGCGGCGATCACCGGGGCCGGCATCTCCGCCCACGTCCAGGCCGCCTGCTGGCCCCGATGGGTGATCCGCCCCTCCATCACCGGCGAGGCGCCCCGCCCGCCCTCGCGGGGGGCGTCCCCCATGGCCTGGAAGCTCCCGAAGTCGAGCCCGGCGCAGAAGGCCCGACCCTCGCCCGACAGCACGACCACCCGGACGCTCGGATCGGCGGCGAGCTGGTCACCGGCCTCGACCAGCCCGTCGAACATGGCCGGGTCGAGGGCGTTCATCTTCTCGGGCCGGTTGAGCCGGACGTCGGCCACGCCCCGGTCGATCTCGACGCTCACGCGGTCACTCATGGCACCTATCCTCTGATCCCTCGACGGACCGACCAACACTAGGTGCTCCGACCTCCCCCGGTCCGGCGAGAGGTGCCAAGGTGGAGCCGTGCGCCGCCGCCTCCCCCTGCTGCTGGTCTCGATCCTCGTCGGTGGGGCCTGCTCCGGCGGTGGCGGCTCGGGCCAGCCCCAGAACCGGCTGGCGGTGATCGACGGGGCCGGCGACCTGGTCGTGATGGCACCCGACGGGTCCGACGTCGTGACCGTCGCCAGCCCACCGGTCGGTGTCGAGCTGACCCAGCCGGTGTGGTCGCCCGACGGGCGGTGGCTGGCGTGGAGCGAGCTGGCCGTCGAACCCGACACTCCGAACCAGGTCGGGGTGGTCGAGCCCGGCGTGGCCGCGCTCGAGCGGTTCCCGGTGCCGTTCGGCGCGTTCTACACGCTCTGGGACCCGACCTCGTCGCGCGTCGCGGTGCTGGGCAACGGCCCGACCGGCGAGGTGGCGCTCTCGGTGGTCGATCCCGGCAGCTCAGCCGACGCCACGATTCTCGACGCGGGTCTGCCGTACTACCTGTCGTGGAACCCGGCCGGTGACCGCTTCGTGACCCACGTCGGCGCCGAGGTCGGCACGGTCGGCATCGACGGCACCGTCACGGCGCTGGCTGACGTGGGTATCGCGTTCCGCGCCCCCATCTGGCTCCCCGGCTCGGACACCGTGGTGTACGCCGAGAGGTCGGTCGGCGGCGCCACCGCGATCCTCTTCGACGTGGTGACCGACGCCCGGCGGGAGCTCGTCGAGTACGACGGGCTCGCCTTCCTGGTCGCCTCCCCCGACGGTGACCGGCTGTTCCTGAGCGTGGTCGGCGGTCTGGGCGGAGACGAGGTCATCACCGTCGGGACGACGAGCGGGGGCGCGCTGCGATCGGGGACGTACCTGATCGACGTCGCCAGCGGCGACGTGACCGTGCTCGACGAGGAACGGCCCCGGCTGGCAGCTTTCTGGAACCCGGTCGACGAGCGCGTGCTGACCCTCGGCTTCGGGGACACCGCGCCGTTCGTGCGGTGGGAGGTGTGGGCGGGGGACGAGCGCCGCTTCCTCGGCGATCCGTTCCTCGTCACCCCGACGCTCGCCAGCCGGTACCTGCCCTTCTACGACCAGCTCGCCCAGAGCATCCAGCTCTGGTCGCCCGACGGCGAGAGCTTCGTGTATGCCGGCACCGATGCCGTCGGCCTGACCGGCGTCTGGGTCCAGCGCGTCGGTGACGAGGCGCCGACGCTGGTGAGCGAGGGCGAGCTCGGCATCTGGTCGCCGACCTGAGGGTGCCGGCTGGGGTCGGGGGCCCGGGATCGTGGGCGAGGGCCTCACTAGAGTTCCCGCATGCGGTTCTCGTTCTGGCCGGGCAACGGGCAACCGATCGCCGACATCTTCGAGATCTGTCGCCACGCCGACGACACCGGCTGGCAGCGGGTGTACTTCGCCGACCACTTCCTGCCGTTCCAAGGACCCGAGACCGGTGAGATCCACGAGTGCTGGACGACGCTGGCCGGGCTGGCGGCAAGCCTTCCCCGCGCCCAGCTCGGCGCCCTGGTGACCGGCAACACCTATCGGAACCCGGCGGTGCTGGCCAAGATGGCCGTGACCATCGACCACATCTGCGGCGGTCGCTTCGTCGTCGGCCTGGGCGCCGGTTGGCAGGAGAACGAGCACCGGGCCTACGGCATCGCATTCCCCCCGGTCGCCGAGCGCCTCGATCGCCTCGACGAGGCATGCCAGGTCATCCTGGCCCTCCGCGAGCACGAGGTGTCGAGCTTCGACGGCGAGTACTACCGGCTCGACGACGCGCCGCTGTCGCCCAAGCCACAGGGCCCGCTCCCGCTGCTGATCGGTGGCGGCGGCGAGAAGCGCACCCTGCGCATCGCCGCCACCTACGCCGACGAGTGGAACATCTGGGCGACACCCGACGACATGGTCCACAAGGCGCGTGTCCTCGACGCCCACTGCGCCGACGTCGGTCGCGACCCGGCCGAGATCGCTCGATCGGCGGTGACCATGCTGATCCTGGCCGACGACCAGGACTATCTCGCCAAGATGCGAGCACGTGACTTCGGTCGGCCGGTGCTGGTGGGAACCGTCGACGAGGCCCGGTCGGTGGTACAGGACTACGTCGACGCCGGGGTCGACGAGCTGGTCGTCCCCGACTTCACGATGCCCACCATGGTGCGCAAGCGCGAGACGCTCGACCGCTTCATGGAGGAGGTCGTCCCCGCCTTCCGTTGAGCGGACGGCGCGGCAGCCGGCGACCGTAACCGAATCGTCACGAACGGCCCGGAACCAGCCGGAGCCGGCGCCCCGTCCAACGGGGTATGCAGACGAACACACGCTTCCGTTTCATCTCGTCCCTCGTCGTCGCCCTCACCCTCGTGGCGGCGGCCTGTTCGAGCGGCCAAGGCGACGCCGACGACGCCGCGTCCCGCGACCCGGCCACCGACGACGGTGGCCTCTTCGGCGACGGCGACGGCGACGGCGACGGCGACGGCGACCAGCCGAGCGACGGCGACCAGCCGAGCGACCGCGACGACGCCACCGGCACCGCC
>JBFJYB010000211.1:0-5016 GCA_041622835.1 Acidimicrobiales bacterium
CGGCCGCCGGGTCGTCGTCACCGGTGCGTCGTCGGGGATCGGCGAGGCGGCCGCCCTGCAGATCGCCCGGGCCGGTGGCGTGCCGATCCTGGTGGCGCGCCGGGTCGACGCCCTGGAAGCCGTGAAGAAGCAGGTGGAGCGGGAAGGCGGCCAGGCCTGGGTCTACGCCTGCGACATCACCGATCCCGCGTCGGTCGACGAGCTCATCACGGCGCTGATGGCCGATCACGAGGGCATCGACATGTTGGTGAACAACGCCGGTCGATCCATCCGACGCTCGGTCAAGCTCAGCTACGACCGGTTCCACGACTTCGAGCGCACCATGGATCTCAACTACTTCGGTGCGCTGCGCATGATCCTCGGGCTGCTGCCGCACATGACCGAGCGGCGCTTCGGACACATCGTCAATGTCTCGAGCATCGGCGTCCAGGCCAACCCGCCCCGCTTCTCGGCCTACGTCGCCTCGAAGGCCGCGCTGGACGCCTTCAGCCGGGTCGCGGCGACCGAGACCTACGGCGACGGCGTCACGTTCACGACCATCCACATGCCCCTCGTTCGCACGCCGATGATCGCCCCGACGACCCTGTACCAGGCGTTCCCGACGATCAGCCCCGAGGAGGCGGCCGAGCTGGTCGTGCAGGGGCTCGTCGACCGGCCCAAGGAGATCAACACCGCGATCGGCACGACCGGCGAGGTCCTGCAGGCCATGGCGCCCGACGCCGCCGACCAGCTGCTGCACGTCGCGTATCGGGTGTTCCCCGACAGCGCCGCCGCTCGTGGTGCCGAGGACACCGGCTCGGATTCGGATCAGCCCACGCTCAGCCGCACCGCCGATGCGCTCGTGCGGCTGCTCCCCGGCGTCCACTGGTGACGACCCTCGTCGTGCGCGGCTGACCGGCCGTGGGTTCCGGGGCCCCGCCGGTGCAAGCTGGGGCATGCCCGAAGGCGACACGATCCACCTGGCCCGGCTCCGGCTGGAGCCGATCCTGACCGGCCGGGTCGTCGAGCGCTTCTGGGCCCGCAAGCTGCGGGGCTACCGGCCCCGCGCCGGACAGGTCGTGGAGGCGGTGCGGGCGGTCGGCAAGCACCTGCTCGTCGACTTCGACCGCGACCTCACGCTCGACACCCACATGGGCATGGCCGGCTCGTGGCGGGCCAGATCGGCCGGGGCCGACATCTCCCGAGCCCTGGCCAACCCGCGCCTGCGGGTCCACATCGAGACCGAGGCGGGCAGCGCGCTGTGCTTCTCGGCCCCCACCATCCAGACCTACCTGCGCTCGGCGGCGGTCACGCCGGTGAGCGGCCTGGGCCCGGACCTCGCGGCCGACGACCCCGACATCGCGGCGGCGGTGGAGCGGGCCCGGCACCTGCGGCGACCCGACGACCCGCTCGCCGACGTGTTGCTCGACCAGGAGGTCGCGGCCGGGATCGGGAACGTGTACAAGAGCGAGTGCCTCCACGCCGCCCGGCTCCACCCCTTCCTCCGTCTGGACCAGGTCGACGACGAGCGGCTGGCCGCCCTGTTCGCGACCGCGGCGGCGCAGCTCAACCGGAACGTGCTCACGCCCGGCCGGGCGAGGGCCACGACGCCCCACGGTGGCTACTTCGTGTACGGCCGGTGGCGCCAGCCCTGCCTGCGGTGTCAGACGCCGATCGAGCGGGCCTACCGGGGCGCGGCTCGACGCAGCACCTACTGGTGCCCCACCTGCCAACCCGCCCACCGGCCCTGATCTCCCGCCTCTCTCACTGCGCAGGCCCACCACGTCGGCCTCCGCGGTCACAGATCCAGGGTGGGTGGGGGGCGACCCGGTCAGGGGCGCACGATCGTCGGCGGGGTCTCGCCCCGTTCGACGGCCGAGATGTTGTCGAGGGTCGTGGTCGCGATGGCCCGCAGCGCCTCGACGGTGAAGAAGGCCTGGTGACCGGTGATCAGCACGTTCGGGAACGTCAGCAGCCGCGAGAACACGTCGTCGAGCAGGACCTGCTCGGAGTGGTCCTCGAAGAAGAGCGCCGACTCCTCCTCGTAGACGTCGAGGCCGAGGTACCCGACCTTGCCGGTCTTCAGCGCGTCGATCACCGCGGCGGTGTCGACCAGCGCGCCGCGGCTGGTGTTGATCAACATGACCCCGTCGCGCATGATCGAGAGCCGCTCGCGGTCGATCAGGTGGTAGGTCTCGGCGGTGAGCGGGCAGTGCAGCGACACGACGTGCGACGCGGCCAGCACCTCGTCGACCGGGAGGTACTCGACGCCGAGCTCGAGGCAGCGCTCGTTCGGGTACGGGTCGGCCGCGACCAGCCGGACGTCGAACCCGCGCAGCAGCTCGACGAACGTGGTGCCGATCTTGCCGGTGCCCACCACCCCGACGGTCTTGCCGTGCAGGTCGAAGCCGAGCAGCCCGGCCAGGGCGAAGTTGGACTCCCGTACCCGGTTGTAGGCCCGGTGGATCTTGCGGTTGAGCGAGAGGATCAGGCCGAGGCAGTGCTCGGCGACGGCGTGGGGGGAGTACTCGGGCACCCGCACCACCGTGATCCCGTGCCGCTCGGCGGCGGCGAGGTCGACGTGGTTGTAGCCGGCCGAGCGGAGCGCGATCAGCCCGACGCCGACCTCGGCCAGCCGATCGACGGTGTCGGCGCCGACGTCGTCGTTGACGAAGGCGCAGACCGCTCCGCACCCGGTGGCCAGCACCGCGGTACCGGGACCGAGCCCCGCCTCCAGGAACACCAGCTCGTGCCCGTGGCGTTCGTTGGCCTCGGTGAGGAACCGCTCGTCATGGGGCTTGGTGCTGAACACCGCCACGCGTGTCGCCATCAGCCGACGCCCGGCTCCTTCCCGGACACGACGACGGTCTTGGCGTTCACGAACTCCTTGATGCCGAGATCGGACAGCTCCCGCCCGAAGCCCGACTGCTTGATCCCGCCGAACGGGAGCCGCGGGTCGGACGCGACGAGGGCATTCACGAAGCAGTTGCCGGCCGCGATCTCCTCGGCGGCGAGCCGCTCGCCCCGCTCGACGTCCTCGGTGAAGACCGCCGCCCCCAGCCCGAAGTCGGTGTCGTTGGCGATGCGGACGCACTCGGCCTCGTCGGCGGCGCGGATCACTGCGGCGACCGGGCCGAACGTCTCCTCCTCGTAGGCCGCCGCGCCGGGGCCGACGTCGACGAGCACGGTGGCCGGGTACCAGGCGCCCTCCCGGTCGGGGACCTCGCCGCCGAGCACGACGCGCGCGCCGTTGCTCACGCTGCGGGTCACCTGGTCGTGGAGCTCGTCTCGCAGGTCGATGCGCGCCTGCGGACCGAAGTCGGTGTCCTCGTCGTGCGGGTCGCCCATGACCTTGGCGTCCATGTTGGCCGCCAGCCGCTCGGCGAAGTCGTCGTGGACCGCGTCGTGGACGACGAACCGCTTGGCCGAGATGCAGCTCTGGCCGCCGTTGATCATGCGGCTGTCGGCGCAGACCTGGGCGGCCAGATCGAGATCGGCGTCGTCGAGCACGACGTAGGGGTCGCTGCCGCCCAGCTCCAGGACGCTCTTCTTGAGGAGCGAGCTGGCCTTGGCGGCGACGGCGGCGCCGGCCGGGCCGCTGCCGGTCAGCGTCACGGCCCGGACGAGGGGGTGCTCGAGGATCCCGTCGACCCTCGACGACGGCACGACGAGCGTGCGGAACAGCCCGTCGGGCAGGCCGGCGTCGACGAAGACCCGGTCGAGGGCCAGCGCCGAGCCGGTGACGTTGGAGGCGTGCTTGAGCAGGGCGGCGTTGCCCGCCATCAGCGCCGGCGCCGCGAACCGCACCACCTGCCACAGCGGGAAGTTCCACGGCATCACCGCCAGCACGACACCGAGCGGCGAGTGGTGCACGTAGCTCGCGGCGTACTCGGTCTCGATGGGCCGGTCGGCCAGGTAGGACTCGGCGTGCTCGGCGTAGTGGCGGCACGCCCACGCGCACTTCTCGACCTCGCTCCGCCCGGCCACCACCGGCTTGCCCATCTCGTCGGCCATCAGCGCCGCCAGCTCGTCCGAGCGCTCGTCGAGCAGGTCGGCGACCGACCGCAGCACCTCGGCCCGATGGTCGAACGTCTCGGTCCGCCAGTCGCGATGACGGGCATCGGCCAGCTCGATGGCGGCCGCCACCTCGTTGGCGTCGAACACGTCGTAGGTCGCCAGGTCTTCCCCGGTGGCTGGGTTGGTGGTCGTGACGGTGGTCATGGATCTCTCGCCTCCCGGGCCTGCTGGGCGCGCTGGTAGAGGTCGGTCCCGAGCAGGGCGTTGATCGAGTAGTCGAGCGGGCAGTCGACGAGGCTCACGCCGGGCTCGGCGATCGCCTGCGAGAGCACCTCGTCGAGGTCGTCGTCGGCCCTCACCCGGTGCGCGGCGGCCCCGAACGCCGCCGCCAGCGCGGCCAGGTCGGGGTTGGTCAACGACACCCCGAGGCGCTCCCGGCCCTGCTCCTCCTGGTGCCACCCGATGAAGCCGTAGGCGTCGTCGCGGAGCACGAGGACGGTGAGGTCGAGCCCCAGCCGGCACGCGGTCTCCACGTCCTGCACGTTCATGAGGAACCCGCCGTCGCCGCACACCGCCAACACCCGGCGGTCCTGGCCGAGCCGAGCCGCCTCCATCGCCGTGGCGAGCCCCGCTCCCATCGTCGCCAGGGCGTTGTCGAGCAGAAGGGTGTTGGGCGCCTCGGCGCAGTAGTGGCGGGCGAACCAGATCTTGTAGGCGCCGTTGTCGAGGGCGACAACGTCGGTCGGTGCGAGCAGCCGACGCACCGAGCGGACGATTCGCAGAGGTGACGGCGGGAACGGCGGGCCCTCGTCCTCGTCGTCGAGCAGCTCCGCGATCGTCTGGCGGGTCGCCGACATCTCTGCTCGGTCCCGGGGGGAGGTGGCCCGAGCCAACGAGTCGAGCGTGGCAGCGATGTCGCCGACCAGTTGCTCGGTGGGCTGGTAGCCCCGCTCGATGGCGGCCGGCCACGGTGCGACGTGGACGATGGTCCTGTCCCCGGAGGCGTTCCAGGCCAGTGGC
>JBFJYB010000212.1:0-4976 GCA_041622835.1 Acidimicrobiales bacterium
CGCGTAGTACGCGTTGACCTGCGCGAGGGCCCGGCCCGGGTTGCCGGGTCCCGGGGTGGCGCCGAACGAGGTCACCGGCTTGTCACGCAACGGCGAGGCGAAGGCCGGCCTCGACAGCCAGTCGAGCGTGTTCTTGAGCGGGCCGGGTATGCCGTAGTTGTACTCGGGCGTCACGACCACGATGCCGTCGGCGGCGGTCGCCGCCTGACGAAGGTCGTCGACGGGGGTCGGGGGATGGGCCTCTTCGACGTCGCCGTCGTAGATCGGCAGGTCGGACCGGACGATGTCGAAGCCGAGCTCCGGGGGACCGATCGTCACGGCCGCCTCGGCCAGCCGATGGTTCCACGAGTCGGCCCGGACGCTCCCGACGATGACGAGCACCGAGTAAGTGCTCATCGGGATGCAGTCCTGTCGCTCGCCCAGACGATCACCTCGGCGTCGCTGACCGCCTGCAGGACGAGCGGACCGGCGTCGTGGAGCCGGGCGGCGGCGCCGCGGCCGAGCGCTGCGCCGTCGACGGTCGCGTCGCCGCGGGCGACGAAGACGTGGACCCAAGGCTCGTCGGGCAGGCCACGCGCCGTCCCGGCATCGAGCCGACCCACGTACATCACCGCACCGCCCTGATGGATCGCGACCGCGCCGTCGTGTCCCTGCCCCGATGCGACCGGCACCAGCTCGCCTCCCCGGAGCCGGTCGTTCACGTCGATCTGTTCGTATCCCGGCTCGACGCCCTGCCGGTCGGGTACCACCCACATCTGCACGAAGTGCACCGGCTCGGTCCGGGAGTGGTTGAGCTCCGAGTGGGTGATGCCGGAGCCGGCGCTCATGCGTTGCGCCAGTCCTGGATAGATCACGCCCTCGTTGCCGGCCGAGTCGCGGTGCTCGAGCTCGCCGCTCAGCACCCACGTCACGATCTCCATGTCTCGATGGGGATGGGTGCCGAACCCGCCGCCGGGCGCCACGACGTCGTCGTTCGAGACGATCAGCAGTCCGTGTCCCACGTTGTCGGGGTCGTAGTGGTTCCCGAAGCTGAAGCTGTGGTGACTGTCCAGCCAGTCGAGCCGGGTGCGGAATCTGGTGCGGGCCGGTCGGATGTCGACCGCGGGTGCGGCCATCAGGGCTCCCTCTCTCGGTCGGTCGCGTCGGCGGCGTCCACGCTATCCATGCCGCGATGGCGCTCAGGCCGTGACGGCCCGCAAACCGGTCACGAGCGCGTCGACGTCGTCGGCGGTGTTGTAGGCCTGGAACGAGGCCCGTACGAACCGGCGGCCGTTCCAGGAGACGACCGGCACCTCGATGCGGTGCTCGCGGTAGAGCCGGGCCTGGATCGCCTGCGGGTCGTCGCGGCTCGCGGCTGCGTTCCCGGCCAGCTCGACCAGCGCCATCTGGGCGAACATCTCGGGCGGGTGGACCGGCTCGACCCCGGGCAGCTCGGCGGCCCGGCTCACCGCTTCGACCGCGAGCCCGTGGCACTGCGATCGGACCGACGGCCAGTCGTTGGCCTGCTGGAATGCGATGGCCGTCGGCACGGTGAGGTAGGCCGACGGATCGTCGGTTCCCAGCCACTCGTGGAAGTCCAGGAAGTCGGAGCCCCGGTTGAACTGGCGGTCGTCGCCCCATCCCCAGCCGACGACGAGCGGCTCGATCAGGTGCTGCACCTCGCGGCGGGCGTGGAAGAATGCCGACCCCTTGGGGGCGCAAATCCACTTGTGACAGGTGGCGACGTAGAAGTCGGCACCGACCGCCGTCACGTCGAGATCGAGCTGGCCCGGGACGTGGGCGCCGTCGATCACGGTGATGATGCCCCGCCGGCGCGCTCGCCGGCAGACCTCGGCGACGGGAACGGTGAGCGCCGTGGGCGAGGTGATGTGGCTGAGGAACATCACCCGGGTTCGGTCGGTGACACCGGCCCAGAGTCGCTCGACGATCTCCTCGTTCGACGCGACCGGCAGCGGCACCGGCGCCTCGACGATCGAGAAGCCGGCCTTCGGCGCCAGGAAGAGCCAGGCGTTGCGGCAGGCGCCGTACTCGTGGTCCGACATCAGCACCTCGTCGTCGGCGGTGAGCTCCAGCGAGCGGGCGATCTCGTTGACCGCGAAGGTCGGGTTGGGGACGAACACCACGTCGCGTTCGTCGGAGCCGACGAAGCGGGCCAGCTCGGCCCGGGCGAGGCGCAGGAGGTCGGGGAGCTCTCGTTGCAGGAAGCGGACCGGCTGCGCCTCGAGCCGCCGCTGCAGCCGCTGGTACTCGTCGTGCACCTCGCGGGGACAGGCTCCGAACGAGCCGTGGTTGAGGAAGACCACGCCGGGTTCGAGCAGGAAGTCCATGGGCTCGCAACTTCAGCAGACCGACCGCGCTGGAGGCCAACGCACGCCCACCCGTCGGCGGCGCCAAGAAGTGACCTTTGGCCCCTCCCGGCTGGCGTCTCGATGGTTACGTTGCGCGTGATCGTTCGAGCCGTCGAGGATGGGGTGGGACGATGAGCGAGCAGGTCGACGAGGCCACGGCGACGGCACGCGACCGGGTCCTGACCGCCCTCGACCATCGCGAGCCCGACCGGATCCCGGTCGACTTCGGCGGCACTCCGGTGACCGGGATCCACGTGTCGGTCGTGGCTGCGCTGCGCGACCACTACGGGCTGGAGTCCCGACTGGTGAAGGTCCACGAGCCCTACCAGATGCTCGGCACGATCGACGAGGACCTCGCCGAGGCCCTCGGGGTCGACGTCCAGGGCGTCACGGGACGCGAGACCATGTTCGGGTTCCGCAACGACGCCTGGAAGCCGTGGACCATGCCCCACGGTCTCGAGGTGCTCATGTCCGCGGACTTCGCGGCGACCGTCGACGAGCGGGGTGACACCCTCGTCTACCCGAAGGGAAACCGGTCGGCCCCGCCCAGCGGCCGGATGCCGAAGACCGGGTTCTTCTTCGACACCATCGTGCGCCAGGAGCCGATCGACGAGGATCGGCTCGACCCGGCCGACAACCTCGAGGAGTACAGCCTCGTCACCGACGCCGACCTCGACGACCTCGACCACGACCTGGCGGCGGCCGAGGCGACCGGCCGGGCGGTGATCGGCGTGCTACCGGGCATGGCGCTCGGCGACATCGCCTTCGTGCCCGCACCGGGGCTCGAGCATCCCCGCGGCATCCGCGACATCACCGAGTGGTACATCTCGCTCAAGAAGCGCCCCGAGTACGTGAGGCGGGTGTTCTCGGCCCAGGTCGACGTGGCGCTCGAGAACCTCGAACGGATCCATCAGCGGGTGGCGGACCGTTTCGACGCGGTCATGATCTGCGGCACCGACTTCGGCACCCAGACGTCGGCGTTCTGCTCGGTCGAGACGTTCGAGGACCTGTGGTCGCCGCACTACACCAGGATCAACGACTGGATCCACGACCACACGACGTGGAAGACCTTCAAGCACTCGTGCGGCTCGGTCGAGCGCTTCATGCGCTCGTTCATTGACTGCGGGTTCGACATCATCAACCCGGTGCAGTGCTCGGCCGCCGACATGGCCGCTGAACACCTCAAGCGCGAGTACGGGCGCGACCTGGTCTTCTGGGGTGGCGGGGTCGACACCCAGCACACCCTCCCGTTCGGCACGCCGGCCGAGGTGCGCGAGGAGGTGCTGAACCGCTGCGAGGTCTTCGGGGCCGGCGGCGGCTTCGTCTTCAACACCATCCACAACATCCAGGCCAACACACCCGTCGAGAACGTGGTCGCCATGCTCGACGCGGTCAGGGACTTCGCCGGGCCGAGATGAGCCTGCTCGACGAGCTCCACGAGGCGGTGGTGACCGGCGACGACGAGCTGACGGCCGAGCTGACCCGCCAGGGCATCGACGACGGCTACGAGCCCCAGGCGCTGATCGACGACGCCATGATCCCGGCCATGGCCGAGGCCGGCCGCCGCTTCGAGGCCGAGGAGTACTTCGTCCCCGAGTTGCTGGTCGCCGGACGAGCCATCCAGGCCGGGCTCGAGATGCTCCGACCGCTGCTCGCCCCCGGCACGTCGCGGACTGCCGGCCGGGTGGTCATCGGCACCGTCGAGGGCGACCTCCACGACATCGGCAAGAACCTGGTTGCGGTCATGTTCGAAGGCGCCGGCTTCGACGTCGTCGACCTGGGGACCGACGTGGCTCCGGCCGAGGTGGTCGCGGCGGTGGCGGAGCACCATCCCGATCTCGTCGCGCTGTCGGCGCTGCTCACCACGACGATGCTGGCCATGCCGGCGACGATCGACGCCATCGAGGCGGCCGGGCTCCGTGACCAGGTCACGGTGCTGGTGGGAGGTGCGCCGCTGAACCAGGCCCGGGCCGAGGAGTTCGGCGCCGACGGCTACGCCGACAACGCCAACGCCGCCGTGCGTCTCGCCCTGGAGCTGGTCGCGCCCAGATGACCGCGGAGCTGATCGACGAGCTGGTTTCCGAAGGTCCCGTCGTCACCGACGGGGCGTGGGGGACGCGCTTCCACGCCATGGGCCTCCCGCCCGGGCGGCACCCCGATCTCTGGAACCTGACCCATCCCGATCGGGTCGAGACGGTGGCGCAGAGCTACGTCGACGCCGGGAGCCGGGTGATCCTGACCAACACGTTCCAGGCCAACCGGTTCGCGCTCGACCATGCGCCCGAGGAGGTGGCGGCCGTCAACCGGGCCGGGGCCGAGCTGTCGCGACGCGCCGCCGGCGACGACGCCCTGGTGTTCGGCTCGATCGGCCCGACCAACACGATGCTGGTCGCCGGGGACGTCGACGAGCACGACCTGCGGGCGGCGTTCGCAGAACAGGCCGCCGCCCTGGCCGACGGCGGGGCCGACGCCATCGTGATCGAGACCATGTCCGACGTGGCCGAGGCGGTGGTCGCGGTCGAAGCGGCGCGGACCACGGGCCTGCCGGTCGTCGCGTGCATGACCTTCGACACCGGCCGTAACCAGGACCGGACGATGACCGGAGCGACGCCGGACCAGGCCGCCAAG
>JBFJYB010000213.1:0-4939 GCA_041622835.1 Acidimicrobiales bacterium
CGTCGCGGTGGTCGATCGACAAGAAGACGCCGGCGACGTTGGCGACCACGTAGACGAGCAGGACCCAGAACCCCGAGGTCGCCGTCAGCACCGCCGACATCAGCACCGGTGGACCGGCCCACCAAGCGTTCTGGGCGATTGCGGTCTTCGTCCTGCCGAGGGCCCCTGCCACGGATCCAGGCTACAACCCCCGCGAACCGGACACCCTGAGCGGCTGGTTCCTTCAGGCCGGGACCAGCCGCAGCAGCCACCGCCGGTAGGCGACCAGCGAGACGGCGGCGACGAGGGCCACCATCGTGAGCTGCACGCCCGGCGTCAGCTCGCCGGGGTAGAGCACCGCGACGACGTAGTGCTCGACGAACCCGCCCTCGTAGCCGGCCTGGCCGGCCGAGACCCGGAGCGACTTCTCCAACGGGGTCAGCGGGCACGTGAACCCGACCGCCTCGATCATGGCGCCGTAGGTCAGCGCCAGCAGGTGGGCCGGCGCGACGCGCGGTCGTCGGGCCGCGACGAAGCCCCCGAAGACGATGAAGGCGACGAAGGCCAGGTGCGCGACCAACACGGTGTCGGCGGCCAGCCTCCATCCCATGGCTCCATTGTGCCGCGGTGCGACGCCGGCTCGCAGCACTAGCATCTCGACGTGGCCTTCCCCAGAGAACTGCTCAACGAGAACGAAGAGGTGATCCTCGACCTCCGGCCGCACTGGTGGTTCATCGCGCCGGCCGCGGCCGGGCTGGCTGCGTCCCTGGTGCTCGGGATCATCGTGCTCGCCGCCGACTGGGCCGATGCCCTGAAGTTCCTGGCCGGGATCCTCGTGCTCGCCGCCCTCGGCTACTTCGTCGTGCGGTACGTGCGCTGGGCCGGCATCAACTTCGTGGTCACCACCGGCCGGATCGTCTCTCGCACCGGCGTCATCGCGAAGAAGGGCATCGAGATCCCGCTGGAACGGATCAACACGGTGTTCTTCAACCAGACCGTGTTCGAGCGGCTCATCGGCGCCGGCGACCTGGGCATCGAATCGGCCGGCGAGGGCGGCCGTCAGAACTTCGAGGACGTGCGCAAGCCCCGGAAGGTGCAGCAGGAGATCTACCGCGCCAAGGAGGCCGACGAGGCCCGCCGGATACAGCAGATGGGTCAGGCGATGGCCGCCAGCAGCGGAGCCCCCGAGAGCCGCCAGCTGTCGATCCCCGAGCAGATCGAGAAGCTCGACGACCTGCGTCAGCGGGGCGTGCTGACCCAGGAAGAGTTCGACGAGAAGAAGCGCGACCTCCTCGGGCGGCTCTGACCGTGCCCCTCGCCCCGGTCGGCGACATCGAGCTGTTCTACGAGTCCTTCGGCGACGAGGCCGACCCGACCCTGCTGCTGGTCATGGGGCTCGGCGCCCAGATGATCACCTGGCCCGACGAGTTCTGCCGTGGTCTGGCCGATCGCTACTTCCACGTCGTGCGGTTCGACAACCGTGACATCGGCCTGTCGTCGAAGCTCGACCATCACGAGTTCGACGAGGCCGAGGCGCTGGCCCGGCTGGCCGCCGGCGAGCCGATCGACGTGCCCTACTCGATGTCGGACATGGCCGCCGACGCCGTCGGTCTGCTCGACCATCTCGGGGTCGACCGGGCCCACGTCGTCGGCCAGTCGCTGGGTGGGATGATCGCCCAGGTGGTGGCGATCGAGCATCCGGATCGGGTGCTGAGCCTCACCTCCATCAGCTCGACCACCGGCGCCCCCGACGTCGGTCACCCGACCCGCGAGGCGCTGACCGCCCTGCTCGAGTCGGGCGCCGAGGGGCGAGCTGCCGTGATCGAGCAGGACATGCGCAAGCGCAAGGCCTGGGCGACGCCGGGCGAGGTCGACGACGAGGAGCTCCGCGACTTCTTCGCCCGCATCTACGACCGGTCGTACCACCCGCCCGGCAACAGCCGGCAGCTCGGCGCCGTGCTGACCGCCGCCAACCGCGAGCCGCTCCTCGCCCGCCTCGACGTGCCCACCCTCGTGGTGCACGGCGACGCCGATCCGCTGGTGGCGGTCGACGGTGGCCGCCGGACCGCCGAGGTGGTGCCGGGCGCCGCGCTCCTGATCCTCGAGGGCATGGCCCACGACCTGCCGGCCCGGTACTGGGGCCCCATCATCGAGGCCATCACCTCGCTCGCCGCCCGCGCCGTGCACGCGGCGTGAGCCCGCCGGAGCCCGCCCCCGATCCAAGCCGCCCCGAGAAGGGAGACCCCCGATGGGACCACTCGCAGGAGTGAAGGTCGTCGAGATCGCCGGGATCGGCCCAGGACCGTTCTGCGCCATGGTGCTGGCTGACCTGGGCGCCGAGGTCATCCGGGTCGACCGGGCCTCGGGGGTGCCCGAGCAGATGCCCGAAGGACCGGCCCGCGACGTCCTCAACCGAGGTCGGCGCTCGATCGCCGTCGACCTCAAGACGCCCCGTGGCGCCGAGACCGTCCTTCGCCTGGTCGAGTCGGCCGACGCGCTGATCGAGGGCTTCCGGCCCGGGGTCGCCGAGCGCCTGGGCATCGGACCCGACGCCGCGTTGGCGGCCAACCCCCGCCTCGTCTACGGCCGGATGACCGGTTGGGGGCAGGACGGTCCCTACGCCGACGCAGCCGGCCACGACATCAACTACATCGCCCTGTCGGGCCTGCTGCACGCCATCGGTCGCGCCGGCGAGGCCCCGGTGCCGCCGCTCAACCTGGTCGGCGACTTCGGGGGCGGCGGCATGCTGCTGGCCCTGGGTGTCGTAGCGGCGCTGCTCGAGACCCGGTCGTCGGGCGAGGGCCAGGTGGTCGACGCCTCGATGGTCGACGGTGCGGCGCTGCTCGGGACGATGGTCTTCGGGTTCTTCGGCACCGGCGGCTGGAACGACGAGCGGGGCACCAACCTGCTCGACACCGGCGCCCACTTCTACGACGTGTACGAGACCGCCGACGGCCGCCACGTCTCGATCGGTTCCATCGAGCCCCAGTTCTACGCCGAGCTGCTGCGCCTCAGCGGCCTCCAGGACGAGGACCTCCCGGCCCAGTTCGACCGGGAGCAGTGGCCCGCCATGAAGGAGCGGGTCGCTGCGGTCTTCGCCACCAAGACCCGCGACGAATGGTGCGAGATCATGGACGCCAGCGACGTGTGCTTCGCCCCGGTCCTGTCGCTGGCCGAGGCGCCCGAACACCCACACAACCGGGCTCGGGGCACCTTCGTCGAGCAGGCCGGCGTCCTGCAGCCGGCCCCGGCACCGCGCTTCAGCCGAACCCCGGGCGAGCTCGTGGCACCGCCACCGCATCCCGGCCAGCACACCGACGAGGTCCTGCGCGCCTGGGGGTTCGAGGCCGACGAGATCGCCAAGCTGCGCGCCGACGGGGCGGTGGCCTGAGCCCTCCCGGCCGGCACACTTGACCGATGGCCACGCTGGTCTGCTTCCACGCCCATCCCGACGACGAGGCCATCGCCACCGGCGGGACGATGGCCAAGGCGGCGGCCGAGGGGCACCGCGTGGTGCTCGTCGTCGCGACCCGGGGTGAGCACGGCGAGCCGGTACCCGGCGTGCTCGAGCCGGGCGAGTCGCTCGCCGATCGCCGGGTCGCCGAGACCCATCGCTCGGCCGAGGTGCTCGGCGCCCACCGGGTCGAGTTCCTCGGCTACCACGACTCGGGGATGGACGGCGAGGACACCAACGATCACGACGGCACGTTCTGGTCGGCCGACGTCGACGAGGCCGCCGAGCGGCTGGCCGCCATCCTGCGGGACGAGCGACGGGACGGAGAGGCCACCGTTCTCACCGTCTACGACGACCACGGCGGCTACGGCCACCCCGACCACATCCAGGTCCACCGGGTCGGCACCCGGGCTGCGGAGCTGGTCGGGCTCGACCGGGTGTTCTGGGCCACCATGAACCGCGACGCCATCCGCCGCCAGATGGAGCAGAACCCCGACATGCTCGAGGCCCTCGATCAGGACGGCGAGGAGCTGGTCGACACCGAGACGTTCGGGACCGCCGAGTCCGACATCACCCACGCCATCGACGTGCGTGAGCACATTGCCGCCAAGCGAGCCGCGATGAGCGCCCACGAGAGCCAGATCGGCGACGACTCCTTCTTCATGACGATGCCGCCGGAGGTCTTCGCCGAGGCGTTCGGTACCGAGTGGTACGTGCGTCCCGGGTTCGCTCGCGAGGGCGGGTTCGCCGGCGAGCTGTTCGAAACCCCGTGACGCGACTGCTCCTCGTTCGCCACGGCGAGGCGACCGCAGGGTGGGGCGCCGAGCTCGACCCGGGACTCAGCGACTCGGGCCGGGAGCAGGCGCAGGCGCTGGCGACCACGTTCGGCTCCGACGGGCGCCGACCCGTGCGGGTCAGCCCGCTCCGGCGGGCCCGCGAGACCGCCGCGCCGCTGGAGCAGCGGTGGGAGACCACTGCGGCCGTCGATCCGGTGATCCGCGAGCTGCCGTCACCCAACGGCGACCTGCACGACCGCGCCCAGTGGCTCCGCGTCGCACTGCGAGGCCGATGGGACGACCTCCACGACGAGGCGATCCGCTGGCGACATGCCATCGTCGACTCGGCCAGGGCACTGAGCGGTTCCGAGATCTGGGTGACCCACTTCGCGGTCATCAACGTGGTGGTCGGTGCGGTGAGCGGTGCCGATCGTCTGGTGGTGTTCTCTCCGGCCAACTGCTCGGTCACCGAGATCGGTGTGGACGACGGCGAGCTGAGCCTGGTGCGGCTCGGTGCCGAGGCTTCGACCGAGATCGGCTGAGGGTGTTCGCGTCGACCCTGTCGGACACCCACACCGCGGTCGCCTGGCTGATGGTGATCAGCAACGGTCTGGCCGGTGCGTGGGCGCTCGGCGCCCACCGGCTCGAGTCACTGCGGGGGAGGGCGCTGTGGTGGTTCACGATCGCGGCCCAGCTCACGATCTTCGTGGAGGTGGGGCTGGGCGTCGGC
>JBFJYB010000214.1:0-4933 GCA_041622835.1 Acidimicrobiales bacterium
CCACCAGTTGCGGTCGCCGAGCAGCTCCATCGTGGCCGGCACCAGCAGCATGCGGACCAGGGTGGCGTCGAGGAAGATGGCGACCGCCAACCCCATGCCGAACAGCTTGATCACCCGGCCCGGCTCGAACACGAAGCTGCCGAACACCACCACCATGATGGCGGCGGCGGCGGTGATGACCCTCGCCGTCGAGGCCAGGCCGTCGGCCACGGAGTTGGCCGCGTCGCCGGTGCGATCGAACTCCTCCTTGATGCGCGACAGCAGGAAGACCTCGTAGTCCATCGAGAGGCCGAACACGATGGCGAACAGCATCATCGGGATGAACGGCTCGATCGGTCCACCGCCGTTGATCCCGACCAGGTCCTGGCCCCAGCCCCACTGGAAGACGGCGACGACCACGCCGTAGGCGGCGGCGATCGACAGCATGTTCATCACGACCGCCTTGAGGGGCACGAGCAGCGACCGGAACACGACCATGAGCAACAGGAACGACAGCGCCAGCACCACCGCGAAGAACACCAGGAGGCGCCCGGCGAGGTAGTCGGTGAAGTCGATGCTGGCCGGCACCATCCCGGTGACGTCGACGTCGAGATCGGTGCCGGCGACCGCCTCGGGCACGACGGTCCCCCGCAGCCGGTGGACCAGGTCCTCGGTCTCGGCGTCCTGGGGGGCGGTACGGGGAACGACCTCGATCAGCGCCGCCGTGGGTGCGGCCGGGTCGTCGGGCAGTGCCGGGCCGACACCTGCGATCCCCTGGTCGGCTTCGAGGGCCCGACGCAGCCGAGCCAGGTCGTCGGGCCCGGACGAGCCCAGGTCGACGGCCAGGATGAGCGGCCCGTTGAAACCGGGACCGAAGCCCTCGGCCAGCAGGTCGTAGGCCTGCCGCGTCGTGGTCTCGGGCTCGTAGTTCCCCTCGTCGGAGAACCCGAGCCGTAGCGACAGCACCGGGACCGCCATGAGGAGGAGCACGAGCGTCGCCGCCCCCGCCGACCGCCACGGGTGGGCCTGCACCATCCGGCTCCACCGGTACCAGAACGTCTGCCGGACCGGCTTGGCGCGGCGTCGCGGCACCTCACGGCGTAACGGCGCCACGGCGAAGCCGGCGAGGACGGTCACCAACGCCAGCGGCGCCCCCACCAGCAGCGGGCTGACGCTCAGGCCCAGCCCGAGCAGGGCCACGGCCACGAAACCGGCCGCGATCAGGCCGCGCCAGCGGGTGACCTCGACCCGATGACCGGCGAAGGCCAGGAACGCCGGCAGCAAGGTGATCGACGCCGTCATCGTGAGGGCGACGGTGATGGCGGCCGAGACACCGAGCCCCGCGACGAACGGCACGCCCATCAACAACATGCCGGCCAGCGAGATGACCACCGTCATGCCGGCGAAGATCACGGCGCGGCCCGCGGTGTCGACGGCGATGGCGCACGCCGTCTCCGGCGCACGACCCCGGTCGAGCGCCTCGCGGTAGCGGGTCACGATGAAGAGGGCGTAGTCGATACCCACGCCGAGGCCGATCATGGCGCCGATCGTCGTGGCGAAGTCGGGAACGGACATGACGTTGCTGAGCAGGGTGGTCAGCGCCACGCCGGCACCGACACCCGCCAGGGCGACACCGATCGGCAGCCCCATCGCCAGCACCGACCCGAAGGCGAAGATCAGCACCACGATGGCGAAGGCCAGCCCGATCAGCTCGGACTCCGGGGGCTCGAACTCGGCGAGAGCCTCCCCCCCGATCTCGACGCGGGGGCCGTCGTCCGGGATCAGCCGCTCGATCTCGTTCCCGATGTCCGACGACCGACTGTGGTCGACGTTGCGATCGAGGTTGATGGTGGCGTACGCCACCCGACCATCGGCCGAGACCTGCCGCGCCACCGCGTCGTACGGGCTGGTCACCGAGACCACGCCGTCGATCTCACGGACGTCGTCCAGGAGCCGCTCGACGGTGACCCGGACCTGCGGGTCGGCGACGCCCTGCTCGGCCTGGAAGACGAGCGACCCGCTCAACCCGCTGCCGTCACCCTCGAAGCGCTCGTCGATCAGGTCGAAGCCGTCGGTGCTCTCGGAGTCCGGGCTGGTGGGGTTGCCCTCGTAGCCGCCACCGATGCCTCCGGCGAGCAGCGCGACGGCGACGAGCGAGAGCAGCCAGATCCCCAGGGTGACCCGGCGGTGGGCGAAGCACCATCGTCCGGTGCGCACGAGCATGGCCTTCTCCTGGGATAGCCGACCCGCCGCACGGTCTCACGCCGGGATTCCAGTATCGGTCACGCGTCCGGCCGTGCCCCACCTCGCCGGCGTGGCATCGGTCACGCCCCGGCCGTGCCGCCCTCGGCCAGCGCCTGGATCGGTGCCAGGAACGAGGCCTCGACCCACCCGTTGCCGGCCGGCGTCTCGATCCGCTGCCACCGGCGGCCCTTCACCCGCCGGACCCGACCGTCGCTCCAGATCAACGCTGCGTCCGGACGCAGATCGAAGACGGTCCGCCCCCCGCCCGGCCGCGATCGGGCCGGCAGGGTGAGGCTGCGGCGCACCCCGACCACTGCGACCAGGCGGCGCCGGTCACGGCGCACGAGGGCGAACAGCAGCAGGAAGCTGAACCAGCCGGCCGCCAGCCCGAGCAGCTCGAAACCCGGGAGCTGCAAGGACGTGAAGCCCTCGAGGAACGCCAGCGTCAGGGCCCACACGCCGAGCGAGGGGGCGGCGTGGTCGGCGCCGATCGTCGACGGATCGGGGCCCGGCTGGGGGAAGTCCGACAGCGGGAGCCCGACCACGGCCGCCAGGTCGACCTCGGTCGAGACCTCGATGATGGTGATCCACACGTCGGCGGACGCCCGGTTCCCGTCGGCGTCCACGACCGTGTAGGTGAAGCGGTCGGTGCCGACCGCGTCGAGCTGCGGCGTATACCAGATCGACCCGTCGGGATCGATCTCGGCCCGGCCCATGCCCGGCTCGGTCACCGACTCGACCTCGAGCGTGCCGCCCCGGAGGTGCTGATCGTTGTCGAGGACGGGAACCCGGACCGCCGAGGGCCATTCCACGGTGGCCTGGTCGTCGAAGGCCTCGATCCTCGCGGCGACCGTGACGGTGACCACGGCCTCGTCCGATCCGTCGACCCCGTCGTAGATCCCGTAGGTGAACGTCGTCGTTCCCTCGAACCCGTCCGCCGGCTCGTAGACCAGGCCGTCGTCACCGCGCCGGACCCTTCCGTCGGTCGGCTGGGTGAACGAGATGATGCGGCCGCGGCCGCCACCGACGATCTCGTCGTTGGCCAGCACGTCGAGCTCGGCCGGGCGGTCGCGGGGAACGTCGAACACGTCGTCGATCGCCTCGGACCGGCGGGGAGCGTCCGGGTCGGTCACCTCGACGACGACCTCTTGCGACGCCGAGAGCCCGCCCGAGTCGGTGACGGTCGCCGTGAACCGGTAGATGCCGGCGTCCTGGTCGGGATCGGTGTCCCACGAGAACCGGCCGGCCGCAGCGTCGAGCGTGCTGCCTCCAGGGGCGTCGCGCATGCTCCAGGTGAGCGTGTTGACCGGGATGTCGGAGTCGACCGCGATCATGTCGATCGTGAGCGACCCGCCCGCCGCCACTCGTCGGGGCGAGACGGGCGAGAACAGCGGGGGCAGGTTGACCTCGCGCACGTCGACCTCGATGGTCGCCCGCGTGACGAGCTCGGGAGTGCCGCTGTCGGTGGCGACGACGTCGAACCGGTACGACCCCGGCCCCTGGGCCTCGGTCGGTGTCCATCGGAGCTCCCCGGTGATCCCGTCGATGATCATCCCCGGCGGGGCGCCGTCGAGGGACAGGTACACGGCGTCTTCTGGGTCGGGATCGAACGCGTCGACGGTGAAGGCGAGCTCGACGAGCTCGTCGGTCGAGAGGGTCGCGGGCAAGCCCGGGAGCTCGGGCGGTCGGTTCACGTCGGTGATCACCCAGGTGAAGGTCCGCGAGGCGGCCGCCCCGTCGCCGTCGCGGGCGGTGACGGTCACCGAGTACGGCGACCCGCTGCCCGCCGAGGGCGCGATCGAGCCCGCGACGAGCCCGGACGCGCGGTCGATGGTCAGCCCCGACGGGAGCCCGGTCGCCGAGAACCTGAGGACGTTGGCGGGCAGGTCGGGATCGGTTGCCGAGATCCTCAGTGACACCGCGGCGCCCTCGGCGTCGGTCTGGTCGGCCAGCGGTGCGAGGACCGGTGGTGCGTTCACCTCGTCGACGGTGATGGTGATGGCCTCGACGTCGCTCGCGGCCGGCGTGCCGTCGTCGGTGACGACGATGCTGACCGGGTAGCTGCCCGGACCCTGCGCCTCGGTGGGCGTCCAGGAGAGCTCGCCGGTGATCGGGTCCAGCGACGCGCCGGGGGGAAGCCCCACAGCCGAGAAGGCGAGGGAGTCGGACGGGACGTCGGGATCGGTGGCCGTCGCGGTGAGGGTCAGCGTCACCTGCTCGTCGATGGTGCGGTCGCCGATCGCTCCCAGCGTCGGGTCGCTGTTGGTGTAGGTGACCGTCCACGCGAATGTCTCGCTGTCGCTGCCCCCGGATCCGTCGGCGACAGAGACCGTCACCGCATAGGGCGAGCCCAGTGCAGCCGACGGCGAGAGGGTTCCGGTGATGGTGCCGGTCGCGGAGTCGATCGAGAGGCCCGGTGGCAGCCCGGTGGCGCCGAAGGTCAGGGTGTCGACGGGGATGTCGCCGTCGGTGGCTCCGGTCGCCAGCGAGACCGTGTCCTGCTCGGCGTCGGCCTGGGGGCCGATGGGGGCCAGCACCGGTGCCGCGTTGGTGTCGTGGACGGTGAAGAGGATCTCCTCCTCGTCGTAGCGGCTGGGCGTGCCGTCGTCGGTGACGCGGACCTTGAAGCTGAACGTCGAGCCGCCCTGCGCCTCGGTCGGTGTCCAGGTGAAGTCGCCCGTGGTCGGGTCGATGTCCGCACCGAGGGGCA
>JBFJYB010000215.1:0-4898 GCA_041622835.1 Acidimicrobiales bacterium
GTCGCGCTCCGGATCGCCGACTGACTCGCCGGGCGGTCGCCCGGCGAGCTCACATCTCGATGGCCTCGTAGACGTCGACCGTGCCGTCGTTGGCCAGGACGGGACAGCCCTTGGCGGCATCCTGGGCCGCGTCGAGGCTGTCGGCGCTGATCACGCTGTAACCGGTCAGGCCCCGGCTGCCGCTGGCGCTCACCGAGCCGTCGGGCGAGATGGTGCTCGACGCGCCGAACGGGTTGCCGCCGTCGACCACGCTGTCACCCAGCGAGCCGAACCAGGCTCCCCACTTCTCCATCTCGGCCGCCACCTCTTCCTCGGTCTCGGGCATCCCGCCGCCCCCGCTGTAGGCCAGCACGTACTTCGCCATGTCTCGACTCCTGTGGCTCGTCGTCAGGGTCACCGTCGCCCTGCGGCGACCGGAACGCTAGTGCCCCGCGGCCCGCTACGCGACTGCGACCGACTCGCCGGGCGCCACCGACACGATCTCGCCCGCCACCTCGATCGGGACCGGGTCTCCGTCCTCGACCGCGACGCGGACACCGTCGTGGTCGAGCTCGACCCGCACGAGCGAGCCGCGCCGCACGAGACCGAACCTCAGCCGGTCCCAGTCATGGGGTAGGCGCGGGTCGAACCGCAGCGCGTGGCCGGTGTCGACCATCCCGGCGAACCCGTGGACCAGCGCGAGCCACGCGCCGCCTGCCGCGGCGATGTGGACGCCCTGGCTCGCGTTGTGGTGGGTGTCGGCCAGGTCGAGGAACAGGCACTGGCGGAAGTAGGCGAGGGCCAGGTCGGCGTGACCCACCTCGGCCGCCACGATGGACTGGACCGAGGTGGACAGCGAAGAGTCGCCGGTGGTGAGCGGGTCGTAGTAGTCGAAGTCCCGCCGCTTCTCCTCGAGGCTGAACTCGTGGCCCAGCAGATACAGGGCCAGAACGACGTCGGGCTGCTTGAGGACCTGGTGCCGGTAGATGACCAGCGGGTGGTAGTGGAGCAGGAGGGGGTAACGCTCGGGCGGCGCCGCCTCGAAGTCCCATTGCTCGCGGTCGAGGAAGCTGCGGTCCTGGGCGTGGATGCCGAGACGGGTGTCGTAGGGGAGGTGCATGGCGTCGGCGGCCCGCTCCCAGCGGTCGGCCTCCCCGGTCGCGAGGTCGGTGCGGCGGACCAGCTCGCGGTAGGCGTCGGGGTCGGTCGTCGCGAGCGTGCTGACGGTGCGGGCCGCGAACCGGAGGTGAAAGCGGGCCATGACGTTGGTGTAGAAGTTGTCGTCGACGACCGTGCTGTACTCGTCGGGCCCGGTGACTGCGTGAAAGTGGAAGCTCGGGTCGTCGTCGGTGTCGTAGAACCCGAGGGTGTCCCACAGCCGGGCCGTCTCCACCAGCATCTCGGCTCCCTCGTCCCGCAGGAACTCCAGGTCCCCCGTGGCGGTGACGTAGCGGTGCATGGCGAAGGCGATGGCGGCGTCGATGTGGTACTGAGCGGTGCCGGCCGGATAGTAGGCGGAGGCCTCCTGCCCGTTGATCGTCCGCCACGGGTAGAGCGCGCCCCGCTCGTCGAGGGTGCGGGCCCGGCCGCGCGCCTCGGGCAGCGTGCGCCACCGGAACCGCAGCAGCTCGCGGGCCGCGTCGGGATGGCTGTAGGCGAGGAAAGGCAGCACGTACATCTCGGTGTCCCAGAAGTAGTGGCCCTCGTACCCCGCGCCGGTGACGCCTTTGGCCGCGATACCGTTGCCCTCGACGCACGCCGACGCCTGGGCGAGCTGGAACAGGTTCCAGCGGATGGCCTGCTGGGCGGCCGGGTCGCCGTCGAGCTCCACGTCGCAGGTCGACCAGTAGCGATCGAGCCACGCCGACTGGCTCTCGGCGATGCGATCGAAGCCGCGAGCTTCGGCGTCGGCCAGCGTCTCGCGGCAGCGGTCGGCGAGCACCGACGCGCGCTCGCATTTCGACGTGTGGTAGCCCACGAACTTGGTGACGGTCACGGGGTGCCCGGCTTCGGCGTCGACCCAGACCACCATCCTCGCCAGGGCCTCGTCGACGGTGGCCTCGACCCGGTGCGGGTCGTCGGTCTCGACCTGGTGGCGGTAGCCGGCCGCCAGCGTCATCTCGCTGTTGGCACAGCGGAAGCCGAGGACGGCGGCGTCGCCGTCGGCGTGGAGCTGGGGGAGCAGCACCCGGTGGGTCAGCCGCCGGGCTCGGCGCTGGTCGCGACGCTCGGTCGGCGTCTCGGCCCGTTGGAGCCGCTCGCGCAGCTGCGAGGAGATCACGACCGAACCCGGGCCGTCGAGGAGGGTGACCTCGAGCCGCACGGCGGCCAGGTGCGGATCGACGAGCGACACCATCTGCCGGCGCCGGACCCTGACCCGGCTGCCGCCGGAGGTCACCCAGACGACGTGGCGGACGGCCTGGCCGGTCCGGAAGTCGAGGACCCGCTCGTAGGCCTCGATCTCGACCCGGTCGACCAGGTAGGGCTCGCCGTCGACGGTCAGCTGGATGTCGGCGTCGGGGGCGTCGACGATGGTCTGGCCCGTCTCGGCCAGCCCGTAGGCGTGCTCCGCGTACTCGATGGCCCAGGTCTCGTGGAACCCGTTCACGAAGGTCCCTCCACCGTCGGGTCGCATCCCGAGGTTGCCGTTGCCCACGGCGAAGAGCGTGTCGGCCGCCTCCACGTCGCCGTCCGGGCGGACCTGCTCGACGAGTCGCCAGGGTTCGACCGGGTACCGCTCCTGGGGGAGCGAGGTCGGGACCGGGGGTCTCATCGGTCGCCGGCTCCGACCAATTGGGCGAGGTCGTCGACCACGAGGTCGGCGCCGTGGTCCCGCAGGGCCTCGGCCCCGGCACCGCGGTCGACGCCGACGACGAGGCCGAAGCCTCCTGCGCGCCCGGCCGCCACGCCGGACAGGGCATCCTCGACCACCAGAGCGTCGACCGGCTCGACGCCCAGTTGCCTGGCCGCGAAGGTGAACATGTCGGCGGCCGGTTTCCCCGCCAGGTGCTCGGCGGTGGCAGTGAGCCCGTCCACGATGATCTCGAACCGGCCGCCGAGCCCGGCCGCGTCGAGCACGCCGCGGGCGTTGTTGGACGACGACACGACGGCCTGTGGCATCCCCCGTCCGTCGAGATGATCGAGCAGCGTCAACGACCCCGGGTAGGCGTCGATGCCCTCGGCCGTGAGGATCCGGTTGAACATCTCGTCCTTGTGGTTCCCGAGCCCGCAGACCGTGGTCCAGCCGGGCGGATCCGAGGGGTCGCCCTCGGGCAGCTTCGCCCCGCGCGACGCCAGGAACGACCGGACCCCGTCGTACCGCGGTTTCCCGTCGACGTAGCGCTGGTAGTCCTCGGCACTGAACGGCGACCGGTCGGCGATCGCCACCGTCTCGGCGTGGTCGGCGAGGAAGGCGTCGAACATCTCGCCCCATGCCCGCTCGTGGAGCGCGGCGCTCGAGGTGATCACGCCGTCGAGGTCGAAGAGCACCGCCCGGTACCGATCCCAGCGGATCGTCGACTCGTTCACGCTCGTTTCGGGCGGGTGGTGTGGATGGTCGGGGACATGGTGATCCTCCGGTTCACGGGCCAGCCGGCACGCTACCCGTTCGGGGGTCGCTGGTCGGGAACCCCGACCGGCGGGAACCGGGGCGCGGGCAGCGTCGTCTGATCGACATGGACCGATCGATGTCTGTGAGACGCTGGTTCGTCGCCGCGGCGGCGGCGACGGTGATGGGGCTGATCGCCGCCGGTTGCGGATCGTCCTCCGACGACGAATCGGTGGCGGCCGACGCTCCCGGGACCGGCGAGGTCGTCGACGACGGATCGGCGTCGCCGACACCGTCGGTCGATGGCACCTCGTGGGTGCTGGTGGCGGGGGGCGGCCCTGCCGGGGACGTCCCGCTGGTCGAGGGATACCCGGTCACCGTGACCTTCCAGGCCGGCCAGCTCGGCGGCACCGCCTCGTGCAACGGCTACGGGGGGTCGTACCGGCTCGACGGCAACGAGCTCGTGCTCGGCGAGGTGTCGTCGACCGCCATGGCGTGCGAGCCGCCCGAGTCGATGACGGCCGAGAGCGCCTACCTCGCGGCGCTGGGTGACGTCACCGCCGTCGACCTGGTCGGCGACGAGCTGGTGCTGAGCGGTCCGGCGAGCGAGCTGGTCTTCGCCCGTCAGGCCGAGGTGCCCGCCGCCGAGCTGGTCGGCCAGCCTTGGGTGCTCGAGACGCTGATCGAGGGCGAGACCGCATCGTCGGTGGCGGGCGACCCGGCGACCCTGCTGCTGGACCCCGACGGCACCCTGACCGGCTCGACCGGGTGCCGGGCCCTCTCCGGCGACTACACGATCAGCGGCGCGTTGGTGCTGTTCACGACGTTCGCCGCCGACGGCGACTGTCCGCCCGAGCTGGCCGACCAGGACAACCAGGTGGTCACGGTGCTGGGCGACGGCTTCACCGTCGAGATCGACGGCGACCAGATGACGCTCACCTCCCAGGGCTCGGAGGGCCTCGTCTACCGAGCCGGGTAGCTCCCGCTGGGCCTTACGGCCCGGTCCCGGAGACCCGTTGCCGCGGGCAGATGCGCCCTACGGCCCGGGCGACAGGGCGCTCGGATCAAGAAGCTCCTGACGCAGCCCGATCAGAGGGCGAGAGTTCGTCCACCCATGGAGATCCGACGACCGTGCGCGACTGCAGCAGACCGAGTCGAGGAGCAGCGGCCATCGAGATGGCCCTGGTCATGCCGATGGTGGTCCTGCTGATCCTGGGCATCATCGAGTTCGGCTTCCTGTTCGGCGAGTACAACGAGATCCGCCACGGCGCTCGCGAAGGGGCGCGGATCGCGGCGGTCAGCAACCCCGACTTCGACCAGGACGGCGATGCCGACTTCGACGCAGAGGACATCCGCCTCTATGTCTGCGACA
>JBFJYB010000216.1:0-4896 GCA_041622835.1 Acidimicrobiales bacterium
GACCTGGTCCGGAGCCACCTGGTCCGGAGCCACCTGGTCCGGAGCCACCTGGTCCGGAGCCACCTGGTCCGGAGCCACCTGGTCCGCAGGCACCTGGTCCGGAGCCACCTGGTCGGGAGGCACGTGGAGCTGAACTAGCTGGTCAGGCGACATCTGACCGTGACACGCGGCGGCGCTATCCGGGGCGGGATCAAGAACTGGGGAAAAACGCCGATGAGAACTGGACCATGACCATGCCGAGGGCCCTGGCCCCACCACGCGTGGTCGTTCGCCGCCGTACCCGATCGTCCGACGCCGGCTGAGGCCGGCTCCGATGGCGGACGACCCGATGCCGGATCGACCCAGCCCGACCGGGCTCGCGTCCCCGCGCGTCAGAGTAGGGCTCCTCGCGGCGTTCCTCCTCGCCTTCGACCTCGTCCTGCTCGCGTCGGTTCCCGGACCGACCACCGCCCTCGTCGGGAGCCATCCGACGGCCGTGGCCGTGGTCGTCGCCGTGGCCTTCGCCCTCAGCGAGCGGCTCGTCTTCCACATCGAGGCTCGCAACGAAGCGGTCAGCTACTCGCCGAGTGACCTCCCACTCGCTCTCGGGCTCCTGGCGCTGTCGCCGGTGGCCTTTGTCGGCGCCCGCCTGGCGGGGGCGGCGGCCGGCATGGTGCTGTGGCGGCGGCCACCATTGTTCAAGTTCGCCTTCAACCTGTCGGTCTTCACGGCCGAGAGCCTGATCGCAGTGGTGCTGTTCCGCAGCGTCGTCGCCGCCGGGTCCGCGGTCACGCTGGCCACCTGGGCCCTGCTCAGCGGTGCGATGCTGGTCGGCTTGGTGACCGCGGGGGCGCTCATCGCCGTGGCCATCTCGTTCTTCGAGGGTGACGTCGTCGCCCGGGTCCGCAAGGAGCTGACCCACAGCTACATCTTCTACCTCCCCGGCGCGGTGCTGGCGTCGTCCACGGTCGTCCCGTTCCTCATCGAGCCGTGGCTCGGGCTCCTGTTCCTGCTGCCGGCCCCGCTCGTCTGGCTGGTACTGCGGTCGCACGGCGCGCTCATGCACCGCTACAGCGACCTCACCGACATCCACGAGTTCTCTCGCCAGGTCGGCCGATCGACCGAGCTCGAGGAGATCGCCGACACCGCCGTCCGCCAGATCGCCGACCACCTGCGGGCCGGGACGGTAGCGCTCACCGTCTGGGACGTCGAGGGCACCGCAGTCCACTCGTGCTACGGGAACCGAGACGCGCTCCACGCGCTGCCGACCGGGCCGAAGGACCCCGAGTGGGCCGACGCGTTGGTCGCGACCGCGCCGCTCATGATCCAGGACGGAGATCCCGATGGTCCGCTCCAGCGCCGCCTCGTGGCCGCCGGACTCGGCCAGGCGATCATCGTGCCCCTCGGTGACCACGCCGGGTTGCTCGGGGCCCTCCTCGTCGCCAATCGGCACGGGGCGGTCGAGACGTTCACCGACGACGACCGTGACCGGCTCCGCCCCATCACGAACCAGCTCGTCGTCGCCCTTCGCAAGGGGCAGCTCCATCTCCAGATCCAGCACGAGGCCACCCACGATCGCCTCACCCGGCTCCCGAACCGGGCCTACTTCGAGGCGTGGGCTGAGCAGATGCTCGAGATCGAGACCGAACGCAGTCACGCCGTGCTGATGATCGACCTCGACCGATTCAAGGAGGTCAACGACACCCTCGGCCACCACGGCGGCGACCTGCTCCTGTTGCAGGTGACGGACCGCCTCCTGGCCAGCGTGGCCAGCGGTGACATGACCTCCCGCTTCGGCGGGGACGAGTTCGCGATCTTCGTGCCGGGCGCCGGGGAGGCCGAGGCGAGCGTGCTGGCCGAGATCGTCAGCACCGCGATCGAGCGTCCCTTCCAGCTGGGCGAGGCCACGGTCGCGGTGGCGGCGAGCATCGGCATCGCCGTCGCACCCCACCACGGCAGCAACTGCGAGACCCTGCTGCGGCGAGCCGACCTGGCCATGTACGACGCCAAGCGCCGACACGAGCGCTCGACCGTCTACCGCGACGACCTGGAGGGGCGGGACTCCGCCCGGCTCACGATGCTCGCCGATCTCCGGGAGGCGTTGGCGACCACCTCGCTCGAGGTCCACTTCCAGCCGAAGATCGACCTGCGCACCCGAGAGATCTCCGGCGTGGAGGCGCTGGCGCGCTGGACGCACCCGGTCCACGGCGCCGTCTCGCCTGCGGACTTCATCCCACTGGCCGAGCAGTCGGGTCTGATCTACGAGCTCACCCAGCAGGTGCTCGACCAGGCGCTCGCCGCCGTCCGCCACTGGTCGGATCTCGGGCTACGGATCGGGGTCGCGGTGAACCTCAGCCCCCAGAGCCTGATCGACGAGCGCCTGCCCCGCATGATCGCGGCCAGCCTCGAACGGGCACGGGTCGCGCCCGGCCACCTGACCCTGGAGATCACCGAGTCGACGATGATCGGCGACGCCCGACGGACGCTGCGGGTGCTCGAGAGCCTCGACCAGCTCGGCGTGAGGATCTCGGTCGACGACTTCGGGACCGGCTACTCGTCGCTCGTCAACCTCCGCCACCTGCCGATCTCGGAGCTGAAGATCGACCGGAGCTTCGTCGCCGACATGGTGCTCGGCCGTTCGGACGCAGTGATCGTGAAGTCGACGATCGACCTCGGCCACAACTTGGGCCTCACCGTGGTCGCCGAAGGCGTCGAGACGGCCGAGGTCCAGGATCTGCTGCGGTCCCTGGGATGCGACCTGGCCCAGGGATTCGGGCTGTGCCGACCGCTCCCGCTGGCCAAGCTCGACGCGTGGCTCGAGACGTCGCGCACCTTCAGCCGGACCGCCGAGAGCGGCAGCGGGGCCGGCCCTTCGCTCCGACCGGTGCGCCACTGGACCGCTCCGGTCGCGGGGCCGGACCGGTCGGGCTGAACGCCCGCCGTCGACGGGCCCGGTCCCCTTGCTGGCGGCCCGGGTCGGCCGGATAGTCTGCGCCGATGACCGCACTGGTGTTGACGGTGGTGGGCGACGATCAGGCCGGCCTGGTCGACGCCCTGTCCGGCGTGATCGTCGAGCACGGCGGCAACTGGGACACCAGTGAGATGGCCCGCCTCGGCGGGAAGTTCGCGGGGATCGTCCTGCTCACCGTGCCCGACGCCAACGCCGACGCCCTCGTCGAAGCCCTGGCGCCCATTCAGGCTCGGGGCCTGCTCGACATCACCGTCAGCCGGGCGGCCTCGGTACCGCCGACCGGTCGCTCGCGGCCCCTCACGATGGAGCTGGTCGGGCAGGACCATCCTGGGATCGTCCACGACATCTCCCACGCCCTGGCGTCCCAGGACGTGAGCATCAGGGAGCTGCACACCGAGACCACGAGCGCGCCGATGGCCGGCGGGGCGCTGTTCAACGCCACCGCCGTGCTGGACCTACCCGAGGATCTCCCCGTCGCCGAGGTGCGCCGACGGTTGGAGTCGCTCGCCAACGAGCTGATGGTCGACATCGCGCTCGAGGAGGGTCCCGCCGACCGCTGAGATCGTCGGGCCGCGTGCCCGATGTCACCCGTCGGGGCGCGCCGAGACGGGCCGCAACCCGGTTGACTGGCTCGATGACCTCCCTCCGCCGCTCCCTCACCCGCGCCGGCTTCCGCGGCCTCAACCGCACCGTCGTCCCGATCGTGAAGGCCGGTGGCGGCTCACCGCTGCCGATCGGGGGCGGCATCGTCGTCCTGGAGACCACCGGCCGACGGAGCGGCCAGCTGCGGCAGGTGCCGCTGCTCGCAGCCCGCTGGGGCGATCAGGTGGTCGTCAGCACCGTACGCGAGGACTCCCAGTGGGTCCGCAACCTCGAGGTCGAACCGCGAGCCACCATGTGGCTGTACGGGCGGCCGAGGCCGGTCACCGCCGAGATCGACCGGGGCCCACTGACCGTCGCCACCCTCACCCTGCAGCCGGACGCCTAGGAATCGGCGCCCCGGGGCGGGTCGGGCTCGGGGCCGGTGACTTCGACCGTGGCGGGCCACCCGGGGGGGCGGCATCATGAGGGCGACGTCCTCGCCACTCGGGGGCCGGGCGGGCGTCGGTCGTAGAGGGGGTGCGCCGTGGTCGTGCGCAGATGGATCGCCCGAGTGCTGGTGCTGATGATGACGGCGGCCGTCGCGCCGTGGTCGGCGGGGTCGGCCGCGGCGGGTGGCGACGAGGTCGGCGTCTGGTACTTCTCGAACCGGCTCGCGGGCGGCCGGGCCGACTCGGTTCTCTACTTCGGCTCGGCGGTCGACTCCGACTTCGCGCGGGGTGACTGGGACGGCGACGGCATCGACGACCTGGCGAGGCGGGGGCCCAACAACCTGATCACCCTGCGGAACATCGCCACCGGCGTCGAGCGCACCATCGCCTACGGCAAGGCGGGCGACGACCTGTTCTTCGGCGACTGGGACGGCGACGGCACCGACACCGTCGCCGTGCGGCGCGGCAACCTCTTCTTCTTCAAGAACCGGCTCCGGTCGGGCCCCGCCGACTTCGTCATCTCCTACGGCCGCGCCGGCGACGAGGTCTTCGTCGGCGACTGGGACGGCAACGGCACCGACACCCTCGCCGTGCGGCGGGGCAACGTGTTCTTCGTGAAGAACCGGCTCCGGTCGGGACCGGCGCAGTTCCTGGCCACCTACGGTCGGGTCGGCGACGAGGTGCACGTCGGCGACTGGGACGGCGACGGCACCGACTCGCTGGCGGTCCGCAGAGGGCGGGCGGTCTTCGTGCGGAACCGGCTGTCGAGTGGACCGGCGAGCACGGTGTTCACCTACGGACGGGACGGCGACCGGGTGTTCGCGGGCGACTGGGACGGTGACGGCGACGACACCTTCGTCGCCCAGCGGCCGGGACCCCTGCCGGGCGAGCCCTTCCTGGCCCCGGTCCCGGGGC
>JBFJYB010000217.1:0-4892 GCA_041622835.1 Acidimicrobiales bacterium
CAGGTCGAGCTTGCGCAACGGGTTCCGCCGGCGGGCCAGCACCACCGAGAGGGCGTCGGGCATCCAGCGGTCCTTCCCCCGCTCGACGGTCCACTCCTGGTAGATCGTGTAGAACTCCGGCAGCAGCGCGCCGGCCGATCCGGAGGTCACCTCGACCCCCAGCTTCTCGCCCTTCCTCACCTTGGTGCGGGTCGAGCTGCCGAGGGTGGTGTCCCAGAAGTGGTCGAACCCCTGCGAGATGTCGACAGTGTGGGTGGTGTGGTCGATCGACTCGAAGGCGGCGGGGCAGCCGGCCTGCCAGGCCGCCTGGTCGTCGAGCCAGGTGCGGATCCCGACGTGGACGCCCCCGAGCTCGGCCAGATCGTCGAACACTGCCCGGGTGTCGTCGGCCGTGACCGGGGTGTCGGCCCCGGCCAGCAGACCCGGGTTCCCCCAGCCGTAGGGGAAGGCGCGGTACCGGGTCAGCCGGGTCGTCGGCCCGTGGGCGACGAGCGGCAGGATCAGCCGGCGACCGTCCTGGTCGCGGTAGACACGGGTCGCGTCGCGCCCGCCGTGGACGGCCACGAGCGCGTCCAGCCACTGCGGCAGCTGGTGGTGGACGGGCTCGCGGGCGGCGGCAAGGACCTCCGCCCACTCGGACCGCGTCGCTGCCTGGGCGACCCACGAGACCCCGGCCGGTGACCGCAGACGGTGCGTCGGGTCACGGCGCTCCTGGTTGCTGAACACCGGAGAAACCTAACGGCTGGCTGCCGGAAATCGGTGTAGCCGGGGCGTCGAACGTGCCCCAGCGGTCCAGGAGTTCCCGACGAGGACCTCGAATCCTGTGCGCAGGTGATCGACGCGCGCTCGTCGGTGGAGCCGTCGCTCGGCGTCGTAGCATCCTGAGTCGTGCCGAACGCCGCCTTCACTGCCGTCGACCGACGCGCGCTGCGAGCGGTGGCTGTGCAGTTCTTCGTCAACGGTGCCCTGTTCGCGTCGTTCGTCCCCCGCCTTCCCGAGATCCGCGATCAGGTCGACATCTCGGTGGCCAGGGTCGGACTGCTGCTGTCGCTCGCCGGGGTCGCCGGCCTGGCCGGTAGCGCCATCGTCGGACCGGCCATCGCCCGCCTCTCCACCCGGTCGGTGATGCTCGGGGCGGGGGCGGTGGTGTCGGCGTCGCTGGCGGTTGTAGGCCTGGCCGAGAGCCAACTCGTGCTCCTCGCCGGTCTGAGCGGCATGGCCATCGGCGACGTCGTGGTCGACGTGGCCATGAACATGCAGGGCTCCTGGCTCAGCGCCCGGCGGCACGCCCCGGTCATGAACCGTCTCCACGGGCTCTGGAGCCTCGGCACGGTGGCCGGTGGCCTCTTGGCGGCGCGCATCGCCGAAGCCGGTGTGTCGCTGACCGCGCACCTGGTGGTCGCCGCGGCCGTCCTGCTGGCCGCGCTGGCGTATGTGGGTCGCGGCCTCCTCCGGGTCGACGAGCACCATTCGTCGGCCGCGCCTTGGCGATCGGGCCCGGCCAGTCGCCAGGCGCGACGGGCGCCGGCGCTGGCCTGGTTCGCTCTGGCGGGCGCCACCGCAGTCGCCGTCGAGTCGACCTCGATCGACTGGGCGGCGTTCCGCTTCACCGACGACCTTGCGTCGACGCCGGGCTTCGCCGCCATGGGCTACGTGGCCGTCACCGCCGGGATGACCCTCGGACGCTTCGGCGGCGACTGGGCCAGCGTGCGCCTGGGTCGAGCCCGGCTGTTGCGGGTCGCCTGCGGCCTCGCCGGTCTCGGTCTCATCGTGGCATCGCTGGTCGATCAGCGCTACCTCGGCCTCGTCGGCTACCTCGTCGCCGGGCTCGGAATCGCCACCATGCTCCCGATGATCTACGACCAGGCGGCCCGGCGGCCCGGGCCTCCCGGAGCCGGTCTCGGCGCGCTCACCGCCGGGCTCCGGACGGCGAGCCTGGCCGTGCCGTTCCTGGTCGGAACGCTGGCCGCGTCGTCGCTGTCGGTCGGTGACGCCATCGCCGTTGTGACCCTGCCGAGCGTGGCCGGCTTCGCCCTGGTGACCAGGCTCCTCCGACCGGTCCCTACCGCCACCCGCCCGACGGCGGCCGGCGGCTAGCGCGGGCGGGTCCGCCGCCGACGGTTCAGGTTCAGTCGCCGCCGCAGATGCCGATGGTAGTAGGGATGTCCGAATCGCTTGCACCGACGCGCCCGAGAGGCGGGAGGCCCTCCCGCCTGGTCGGCGCGTGGCTGCTCGTCGCCACGATCGCAGTGGTTGCGGCCGGCGTGTGGTGGTTCGGCGCGCGGGGGCTCGAGCCGGTCAGCACCGAGCTCGAGGTGACCTGGTGGATGCTCGCGGTCGGCTTCCTGGCCGTCGAGTCGGCGGTCATCCACCTGCACTTCCGCAGCGAGTCCGGCACCTTCTCGCTGCTCGAGCTCCCACTGGTGTTCGGGCTGCTCTTCGCGGCCCCGACCGATGCGATCCTCGGCCTGATCGTCGGCGCCTTCGTGGCCCTCCGGCTCGTGCGGCGCCAGCCCCTCTTGAAGCTGGCCTTCAACCTGGCGAACCTGTCGCTCCACATCACGCTGGCCCTGGTCGTGCTCGACCTGGCCCTGGGTGGGCGTGACCCGCTCGCGCCGAGCGGATGGCTCGCGATCCTCCTGGCCACCCTGGTCACGGCCACGGTCAACTTCTCGCTGATCCTGACGGCCATCGCCATCACCGAGCGGGAGTTCAGCGCCCACCGTGCCGTGAGCGCCCTCTCGTTCGCACTGGTGGTGTCGCTGGCCAACACGGTTCAGGCTCTGGTCGCGGTCCTCATCGTCGTGGCCGAGCCGCTGGGCGTCCTCCTGCTGCTCTGCTCGTCCAGCGTGCTGTTCGTCGCCTATCGCGCCTATGCGGTCGAGCGGGAGCAGCGGGAGCGGGTCGAGTTCCTCTACGCGTCCACGCGGGCGCTGCGGGAGGGCGGCGACTCGACCTCAGCGGTCTCGATGTTCCTCGCCGAGGCGGCGTCGATGTTCCGGGCCACGACGGTGATGCTCTACCTCTTCCCGGCGCCGGACTCCGACGAGGGGCTGACGCAGTTCACCCTTCGGGACGGTGACTTCCGAGTGGGCCGGGTGACCGACCGCGCCGAGCGGGACGCGCGGGCCCTGGCGGCGGCGGTGCCGATGCCGAGCTTCGTCTCGCGGGACGACGTCGGGCCCACGGGCGTGTTCGAGGACTACGACCTGAGCGAGACGATGGTGGGGGCCCTGCAGTCCCCGCACCGGCTCGTCGGGGTGCTGGTCGTCGCCGATCGCCTTGGCGACGTCTCCACGTTCACCGCCACCGACCTCCACCTTTTCAGCACGCTCGTCGAGCATGCGGCGATCTCGGTCGAGAACGACCAGCTCGGCCAGTCGCTGGTGCAGATGCGCGAGATCGGCCAGGCGCTCGAGCACCAGGCCAGCTACGACGCCCTCACCGGTCTGCTGAACCGGACGACGTTCGCGGCCCGCCTCGACGAGCACTACTTGAGCCGTGGCGACGCCTGCGTGCTCTACATCGACCTCGACGACTTCAAGCTGGTGAACGACACGTTCGGCCACGCGGCCGGCGACGGCCTGCTCACCCAGGTGGCGCGTCGCCTGGAGGCAGCGGTCCGCCCGACCGACGTGGCCGCCCGTCTGGGGGGCGACGAGTTCGCCGTCCTCCTCGGGCGAGCGACCGACGCCGAGGCCGTCGCCTACCGCGTGATCGGATCGCTGTCGGCTCCGTTCCACATCACGGCCAACGACGTGCGCATCGGCGCCAGCATCGGCGTCGCCCGGCAGGCTGGCGCGACGTCGGCGTCGCAGCTCCTCGAACACGCCGATCTCGCCCTGTACGCCGCCAAGGAGGCGGGCAAGGGCACGGTGGCCACCTACAGCGACGATCTCCGCCAGGATCTCACCCGCCGCCAGATGCTCCAGTCCGACCTGCGGCGTGCCATCGCCCACCGCGACTTCGAGGTCCACTACCAGCCCATCGTCAGGCTCGAGAACCTGTCCGTCGTGGGGGCCGAGGCCCTCGTCCGCTGGCAGCATCCGTCGGGGCGGCTGGTGACCCCGGCCGAGTTCATTCGCGAGGCGGAGCGGGTCGGCCTCATGACCGAGGTCGACCGGATCGTGCGGCACTCGGTGCTCGAGCAGCTCGGCGCGCTTCGAGAGCTCGACCAGCAGTTCTTCGTCGCCATCAACATGGCGGCCCGCAACGTCTTCGAGCCCGGCCTGGTCGACGAGCTGGCCTCCGAAGTCTTGGCCTCGGGCGTCCCGCCGAGCGCGCTCGTCCTGGAGCTCACCGAGTCGGTCCTCACCCACGACGCCGACGTTGCCGTCGAGCGGCTGGAGGAGATCGGCGCACTCGGCGTGCGATTGGCTCTGGACGAGTTCGGCACCGGTCGCTCGTCGATGGGCTCACTGCGCCGGCTGCCGATCGATCTCCTGAAGATCGCCCGGCCCTTCGTCGCCGACATGGCGGCGGGCGATCCGTCGTTCGTTCTGGCCATCAACGATCTCGGGCGCCGGCTCGGCTTCACCGTGGTCGCAGCCGGGGTCGAGGACGCCGGTGTTCTCGGGCAGCTGCGGGAGATCGGGTGCGAGCTGGCCCAGGGCTTCCACCTCGGCCGCCCGATCGACGCCGCCTCGTTGAGGCGTCTGATCGTACGAGGTCGGGTGGAGCCGGCTCCCGTCACTGGGCCGATCGGCCCGCCGGGAGCGGGTTGATCTTCCCGGCTCGGTAAAGGAGGTCCGCAGATCGGCCGTAGATCTGTCCGACAACCTGGACGAGGCAATAACCCGGACGGTCGCAATTTGGTCGCCTGACCCCCGGATAGCCAGTGGCGAAACCGACGTCCTCCATGCCAACACCGGAGGCAACAGGTGAACGAGCTC
>JBFJYB010000218.1:0-4889 GCA_041622835.1 Acidimicrobiales bacterium
CGCGCCGCCCGCGACATGTCGGGTGCGATCGACTTCCTGTTGGCCCACGACGCGACCACCGGCGAGCGGGTCGGCGTCGTCGGGTTCTGCATGGGCGGGGTGCTGACGCTGGTCATCAGCGCCCTCGAGGGCGACCGGGTCGGTGCTGCCGCCCCCTTCTACGGCGCTCCCCTCGGCGACAGCGGCCCCGACTGGTCGGGGCTCACCGCTCCGGTCGAGGGTCACTTCGCCGAGAGCGACGACTTCTTCCCGCCGGGGCCGGTCGGCGAGCTCGAGTCGACGCTGCGTGAGATGGGCAAGGACGTGACCTTCCACGTCTACCCCGGCACCGGTCACGGGTTCACCAACGAGGAGAACCCGCTCGGCACCTACGACGCCGACGCGACCGACCTGGCCTGGAGCCGCACCCTCGCCCACCTGCGCGCCAACCTCTCCTGAAATTGCGACGCTCAGCGGGCCTATAGCGCCGCTCATCGCCGCAATTTCGGGGTCAGGTGGGGGGCGTGGCCAGCAGGTCGTAGATCTCGGCGGTCAGCTGCGAGATCCAGCTCGCCTGGCCCTCGAAGTCGTCCCCGTCCACGGTGGCGACCGCGATGGCGAAGCGCGAGCCGTCGGGCAGCGGGACCAGGCCCACGGCGCTCAGCGAGCTGTCGAGGGCCACGCAGCAGCCGGGTGGGAGCCACCCGGCCTTGTGCATGGTCAGTGCGGCCACGTCGGGCGGGAGCCGCTCGGTGAGGATCGCGCCCCACTCGTCCGGATCGTTGGAGCGGTCGGGTGCGAAGGTCATCCACGCCATCACCTGGGCGCTGTCGGCCAGGTCGAGCAGCTCGTGGTCGGCCAACCGGTCGAGGAACGCGACCGCATCGGCGGTGGTGCTGGTGTTGCGGAACTCGCGCTCGGCGGCCTCGACGCCGGCCCGGCGGATCCCGCCGTCGATCCACAGCGACAGGTAGGTGTCGCCCATACCGGCGGCGGCGGTGAAGTCGTTGATGGCGTCGATGCCGACCAGGTCGATGACCTGGCTGGCGGCCTGGTTGTCGGAGCTGGCGAAGATCGCCTCCGCGAACGGTGTGACCGCGTCGACACCGGCCCCGTCAACCGCGGCGGCCAGCCAGTAGAGCTTGGCCGTGCTGGCGGGATCGAACGGCACGGTGCCGGCCACCGACACGACCTCGCCGGCGTGGCTGACCGTGACCGACACCGTCACGCCGGGACTCGCTCGGCCGAGCTCGATCGTCCGCTGGTAGACGAGCAACTCGAGGTCGGAAAGGGCCGGCTCCGCGTCCGTGGCCGGGTCGTCGGACAGACCGGGCTCGACCGCGGGATCGGGTTCGGTCGCGGCCGGCGTGTCAGCAGCCTCGGTCGAGACCGCCTGGGTCGACAGCACCTCGGTCGTGACGTCCTCGGGCGCAGGGTCGGATCCGAGGGTGGGGACGAACACCGCACCGGCGACCACCACCGCAGTGATCAGCGCCCGGATCGCACCCATCGGCCCATCATGCCAAGGACCCGCAAGGTCGACCCAGGTGTGTCGCTTCGAAGAGCCGAGCGGTCATAGGGCCCTACTCGTCGTGACCGGCCACCGGCACGATGTGGGGGAGACCGCCCCCCGGAGCAGCCATGGACTACGAGATCGATCGTGACGAGAACGACCGCTGGTTGATCAAGGGGGTGACCGAGCGGGGTCCGGCGCTGCTGTGTGACCCGCTGCTCAACAAGGGGACGGCGTTCAGTGCCGAGGAGCGCTACGTGTTCGAGCTCGACGGCCTGCTCCCGTTCCAGGTGACCGACCGCCGGCGTCAGGTCGAGCGGGCCTACCGGCACATCCTCGAGAAGGGCGACCAGCCGCTCGAGAAGTACATCGGGATGGTGGCGCTCCAGGACCGCAACGAGACGCTCTTCTACCAGGTCCTGGACCAGTACACCGACGAGCTGATCCCGATCGTGTACACGCCGACGGTCGGCGCGGCCGCCGTCCACTTCAGTCGGGTGTTCCGGCGGGGTCGCGGGCTGTGGATCACACCGGACCAGCGAGGCCGCATCCACGACGTCCTCGGCCATGCCCGCTGCGACGACGTCCGGCTCATCGTCGTCACCGACAACGAGCGGATCCTCGGCCTGGGTGACCAGGGGGCCGGGGGCATGGTGATCCCGGTCGGCAAGCTCGCCCTCTACACGCTGGGTGCGGGCATCCATCCCGCCTACACCCTTCCCGTCAGCCTCGACGTCGGCACCGACAACCGGACGCTGCTCGACGACGAGCTCTACGCGGGCTGGCGGCAGTCGCGACTGCGGGGCGCCGAGTACGACGCGCTGGTCGAGGAGTTCGTCGATGCCGTACGACGGCGCTGGCCGCGGGCCGTCCTGCAGTGGGAGGACTTCAAGAAGGCCAACGCCTTCCGGCTGCTCGACCGCTACCGCGACGTGCTCCCGTCGTTCAACGACGACATCCAGGGCACCGGCGCGGTGGTGGCGGCCGGCATCCTGGCGGCGGGTCGCGCCACCTGCACAGAGCTCGGGGACCAGCGGATCCTGTTCGTCGGCGCCGGCGCCGCCGGCGTGGGCATCGCCCGCCAGCTCCGGCATCTCATGGAGGCGGCCGGCGCGCCGACTCCGAACGCAGGCCTGGCCCTCGTCGACAGCGAGGGCCTGCTGGTCGACGACCGTGTCGAGGTCGACGCGCACAAGCGCGATTTCGCCATGAGCGCCGGTTCGGCGGCCGCCGTCGGGTTGGACCCGGCCGATCGCCGGGATCTGGCCCGCGTCGTCGAGGCGCTCCGACCCACCGTGATCGTCGGCACCACCGGCCAGCCGGGTCTGTTCGACGAGCCGGTCATGAGGGCCATGGCTGCCCACACGGAGCGACCGCTGGTGATGGCACTGTCGAACCCGACCAGCAAGACCGAGGGCGCTCCCGCCGACATCGCGTCGTGGACCGACGGGCGGGCCGTGATCGCCACCGGGAGCCCCTTCGAGCCCGTCGAGCACGATGGTCGCCCGATCCCAGTGTCGCAGTGCAACAACGTGTACGTCTTCCCCGGTGTCGGTCTCGGAGCGATCGTGTCGGGCGCGTCCGAGGTGAACGACGCCATGTTCGCAGCCGCGGCGACGACGCTGGCCGGCGAGGTGACCGACGACGACCTGGCCGCGGGGGCGCTGTACCCACCGCTCTCGCAGCTCCGATCGATCAGCCGCCACGTCGCCGCCGCGGTCGCGCGAGCCGCCCGTGACACCGGTGTCGGGGAGCCGCTGTCGGACGACGACGTCGAGGCGGCGCTCGACCACCAGATCTGGGATCTCGAGTACCCCCGGCTCGAGCCCTCCTAGGCCGTGGCCGCCAGGCCCCGCAGCACGATGTCGACCACGGCGTCGGCCGCCTCCTTGGGGGACGAGCGCAGGAGGGCCATGACCTCGGGGCGGGCGAAGTCGCGGCCGAGGCCGGCCACGACCCGGGCCACCGCGCCGGTGTCGACGTCGGCGATGTCGCCGCGCTCGACGGCCAGGTCGAGCAGGCAGCGGGTCACCGCGACCAGGTAGTCGGAGTGCTCGTCGCTGAGCCGCTGGGCGGCCGGCATGGTCGCGAGGTCGCGGGCGAAGGCCTCGGTGGTCCCGCCGACGGCGACGGTCGCCGCGGCGAGGTAGGCGCGGACGGCGTCGAGGGGCGCCATGTCGGACCGGATGGCCGGCATGGCCCGCCGGCCCACCCGCCACAGGTTGCGGTCGACCACGGTGAGCACGAGCTGGTCGCGGCTCGGGGCCAGCTCGTAGAGCGTGCGCAGCGAGCAGTTTGCCCGGGCGGCCAGCTCGGCCATGGTCAGGTGCGCGAACCCGTCGTCGAAGACCGAGCTCAGCTGGTCGAGCACCTCGCGCTGGCGGCGGGTGAGCCGGCGCTCGCGCTCGCGGTCGAGCACCGGCCGCGGGGCCGGCACGGCCCGGATCCGCCGCTCGAGCTCGGTCGCCTCGGTGAGGACGTCGGTCGTCGCCATGGCCCGGCCGCGACTAGCGCCTCGACTCGGCCCAGGTGAGGCCCTTCTCGACGTCGGGCTCGCGGGGGAGCCCCAGCACCTGCTCGGCGACGATGTTGCGCTGGACGGCGAAGGTTCCGCCCCCCAGCGTGAGCGCCGGCGAGAACAGGAAGCCGTAGTGCCAGATCGGCTCGACGTCGGGGAACTGGTCGCGCTTGAAGTTGATCTCGGTGGCGCCGACCCGGGCCGAGGCCGGGATGTCGCCCTCGGGCCCCGAACCGGTCAGCATCCCGGACGTCCCGACCAGGTCCTTGGCCAGCTCCATGACGTGCTGGCCGTGCTCGTCGGCCATCACCTTCTGGATCGACGCCTCCGGCCCGGGCGTGCGGCCGGCGAGGCGCGCGCTCAGGGTGCGGAGGCGGTTCAGCCGCAGCACCTCGGCCTCGCAGTACAGCTCGGCGAGCCGCTGGCGCAGGTGGGGGTCGTCGCAGCCTCCCGATCCGCGGACGAGGTCGAGCAGCATCGCGGCCGACGGGCCGTTGCCCCACAGCGAGCCGGCCGACGACAGCATCACCCGCTCGTTCGACAGCGTGACCTTGGCGAGGCGCCAGCCGTCGCCCTCGTCGCCGACCCGCATCTCGGCCGGGATCCGCACGTCGTCGAAGAAGACCTGGTTGAACGAGTGGGCGGTGGTCATGTCGACGATCGAGCTCATCGTGATGCCGGGCAGGCCCATCGGGCAGATGAAGTAGGAGATGCCCTTGTGCTTGGGCACGTCGGGGTCGGTGCGGGCGATCAGGATCCCGAGCTCCGAGTGGTGGGCGCCGCTGGTCCAGATCTTCGAGCCGTTGACCACGTACTCGTCGCCGTCGCGCACGGCGCGGGTGGCCAGGCTGGCCAGGTCGGACCCGGCGTCGGGCTCGC
>JBFJYB010000219.1:0-4836 GCA_041622835.1 Acidimicrobiales bacterium
GCGCGCTCGTTCGATCATGAGCACCACCACCGTGGTCACGACCATGAGGATCACGGCCAGAGCCATGGCCTGGCCGAAGGCCGCCTCGCCGGGGCGGCCGAGGAGGCGGAAGATGGCGATCGGCACCGTGGGCCGGTCGGCCCGGGCGATGAACGAGGTCGCGCCGAACTCGCCGAGCGAGACCGCGAAGGCGAAGCCGGCGCCTACGGCGATGCCGCGGCCGGCCAGGGGGACGTCGACCTCCCACCACCGGCGCCAGCGCGAGGCGCCGAGCATGGTGGCGGCCTCTCGCAGGCGGTTGTCGATCGCAAGGAGCACCGGTGCCACGGTCCGGACGACGAACGGCACGCCGATGAGCGCCTGCGCCAGGGGGATGATCCACCACGAGGTCCGCAGGTCGAGTGGGCCGACGTCGAGGGCCACGAGGAAGCCGAAGCCGACGATCACCGCCGACGTGCCGAGCGGGACCAGCATCACGATGTCGAAGGCGGTGGCCACCACGCGACCGCTCCGGGCGACGACCAGCGCCGCCAGCAGACCGACGACCGTCGCGATGGTCGCGGCCACCGCCGCGAACTGCAGCGAGTTGGCGAGGGCGTCGAGGGCGGAGGTGGCCACCTGGGGCACCCGCTCGGCCGGATCGGCCAGCCCCCGGTAGTGGGCGAGCGTGTAGCCGCTCCCGCCGGCGAAGGAGCGCTCGACGAGCACAGCGACCGGTGTGCCGAGCAGCACGACGGCCGACGCCAGCACGGCCGCGACGTACGAGCGGGCCGCCCAGCCCTGCACCAGGCGGCCCGTGTCGGCCACCATCAGCCGATCCGGGGTCGACGATCGGCGCTGGAGCCAGCTGTTGGCGAGCAGCAGCGCCAGCACCGCGACCAGCTGCACCACCGCGATCGCTGCGGCCACGTCGAGCTCGGTGCGCTGGGTCGCGTACCGCCAGATCTCGGTGTCGAGGGTCGCTCGCCTCGGGCCACCGAGCAGCAGGATGACGCCGAAGGACGTGAAGCTGAACAGGAAGACGATCGCCGACGCCGCGGCGAGCGAGGGTGCCAGGCGTGGCAGCGTCACGTGCCAGAACACCTGTCGCCGGTTGGCGCCGAGGATCTGGGCCGCCTCCTCTTGCCGAGGATCGAGCTGGCTCCAGAAGCTGCCGACCGCCCGCACGACCACCGCGTAGTTGAAGAACACGTGGGCGCCCAGGATCGCCCACACCGTGTGCCGGAGCCGGAACCCGCCCTGGTCGAGGCCGAGGCGGTCCATCAAGGCGATGAAGGCGGTGGCGACCACGACCGTCGGAAGCACGAACGGCACGGTGACCAGGGCCCGCACGACGGAACGGCCACGAAAGCGGTACCGCGCCACGACGTGGGCCATGGGGAGCGCCGCGACCACGGTCAGCGCGGTCGACGCGGCGGCCTGCCAGAACGTGAACCAGAGCACCGACCGGAACGAGGCCCGTCCGACCACGTCATCGATCCCGACCGCCCCCTCACCGCCCAGCCCGGTCACGATGACCGAGACGACCGGGTAGGCGAAGAAGAGGCCGAGGAATGCGAGGGGCACGAGGACGGCGAACCCCCACGCCGCCCACCACCACCGCCCGCTCCCCCCGTGGGAGGTCACCGCAGCACGATCTCGACCCACCGCTCGGTCCACCGGTCGCGCTCGGCCTCGATCAGCTCGGGGTCGAGGGTCAGCGGCGTCTCGGGCAGGACCGCGTGCTCGACGAACTCGGCGGGGAGCTCCGCAGTGGAGCTGGCAGGGAACACGAACATGTTGAGCGGCACGTCCTCCTGGAACGGGTCCGATAGCAGGAAGTCGAGGAACTCCTCGGCCTCACGGCGGTGCTCGGTGCCGGCCAGGATGCCGGCGAACTCGATCTGCCGGAAGCACGAGTCGGTGATGATGGCGGTCGGCGGTGTCTCCACGGGCGGATCGGCGAAGACCACCTCGGCCACGGGGCTCGACGCGTACGAGGTCACCACTGCGGCGTCACCGCCCCCTGCGACGAACTCGCCGTAGTACGCCTCGGTCCACCCGCTGGTGACCCGCACGCCGTTGTCGGCCAGCGCCTCCCAGTACTGCTCCCATCCCTCCTCGCCGTAGACCGCGATCGTCGCCAACAAGAAGGCCAGCCCCGGCGAGGACGTCTCGGGGTTCGCCGTCACGAAGGTGCCTGCGTAGGCGGGTTCGACGAGGTCGGCGAGCGACGCGGGTGGCGGCGCCTCGGTGAACCGGTCGAGCCAGACGTTGACGCACACGTCGCCGAAGTCGACCGGGGTGACCCGGTGCTCGGCGTCGAGCTCGAGCTCGTCGGGAACCCGATCGAGGAGCTCGCTCTGGTAGGGCTCGAAAAGGTCGGCGTCGAGGGCACGGGACAGGAACGTGTTGTCGACGCCGAACATCACGTCGCCGAGGGGGTTGTCGGCGGTCAGGATCGCCTCGCTGACCATCGACCCCACGTCGGCGCTGGTCACGAAGGTGACGTCGATGCCGGTCTCGGCCTCGAACCCGGCGACGACGTCGTCGGACACGGCGAAGGCATCGTGGGTCACCACGGTGACGCTGCGTGGCCCGCCGTCCCCGTCGCCCGACCCGCAGCTCGCGGCGAGCACGGCGAGCACGGCGGCGACGAGCACGGATCGCAGACGATTGGCTTCCACCACGAGGTGCTCCTTCCTTCGCTGGCATTATCCAGATCAGGTATGCGGGTCGGTGGCGGTGCCGAAGCAGCGGCCACCCTCTCAGCCCGGCTACGACCCGAGCTCCCCGGTGTTCTGCGTCCCGACGATACCCGCTGCTGCGGCCTCGGCGGCCCCGCGGTCGGAGCGGCGGTCGGCCGGGGCCGCGACACTACGCTCCGGTCATGACGCCGCCGGTGGTCCTGACCGTCGCCGGGTCGGATTCCTCCGGAGCGGCCGGCCTCCAAGCCGACCTGGCGACGTTCTGCGCGCTCGGCGTGCACGGCATGTGCGCGGTCACCGTGGTCACCGCCCAGAGCTCGACCGGCGTGGCGAGGGTCGAGCCGGTGGCCGCCGACGTGGTGACGGCACAGCTCGACGCCGCCCACGACGGTCGCCCGGCCGCGGTCAAGACCGGGTTGCTGTGGAGCCGGGCGATCCTCGACGCGGTTGCGTCGGGGCTCGCCCCGATCGGGTGCCCCCTGGTGGTCGACCCGGTGCTGGTCGACAGCAACGGCGAGGCGTTCGTCGAGCCGTCCGTGCTCGACGCCTACCTGACACGCCTGCTGCCGCTGGCGACGGTCGCCACGCCAAACCTTCCCGAGGTGGCGGCCCTGCTCGACACCCCGCTCGCGACCGTCGACGACGTGGTCGGTCACGCCGACGAGATCTCGCGCCTGGCTCCGCTCGTCGCCGTCACCGGCGGTCGCCTGGGCCGCGACACCGCGGTCGACGTGCTGGTCGGCGACGGAGACGTCGAGCTCGTCGAACGCCCGCGTGTCCACACCCAGAACGTGCGGGGCAGCGGCTGCACCTTCTCGGCCGCGCTCACCGCTCACCTCGCTCGTGGCGCACCGCCGAACGAGGCTGTCCGGCTGGCGGGTGACTTCGCCCACGGGGCGGTGGCTCGCGGATCCCGCTGGCGGCTCGGCGACGGGCGGGGCCCGGTGGCCCATGTGCGATAGCGGGGCGATCGGCCCGGGTGCCGTGCGGCGGTCCGTGCGGTCGGCCGCCTCGCTCCCCCGCCGTGTGGAGGGCGGAGGGCCCGCGGTAGCGTGTTGCCAATGTCCCGGCGCATCGAGGTCGAGCTCACGAGCGCACGTGACGACGGCACATGGACATGGCGGGCCGCAGGTGCACGAGAGCCCAAAGGAGCTCTCGATGCCGCCCTGTTGCCCGACGGGTCCTCGGTCGGTGACGTGCTGCGCGTCGACGCCGAGTTCGGCATCGACGGGATCGAGATCATCGGCGTGCTCCCGCCGAAGGCGGCGCGCGCCGAGCCCGAGCGGCTCGAGATCATCGGCCGACCGGTCGATGACCGCCCGGTCACCACGCGACTGACCTCGAAACCTGGCGCACGCGACGGTGATCGCCGTGAACGGGGCGACGGCAAGCAACGGCGGCCACGCCGCGACCGCAAGGCGAAGTCGAGCGAGCCCACCGACCACGGCGAGCGCCCCAAGCGCAAGCGCACGGAGCGACCCGAGCCCGACACGCCCCCCCGCCCCAAGACCCCTCGGCTCCGGCCCAAGCGGACCCACCGGGACCAGGTGCTCGCCGAGCTCCCGGAGGAGCACAAGCCGGTGGCCGAGCAGGTGCTCAGCGGCGGGGTCCCGGCCGTCAGGCAGGCCATCGAGAAGCGCAACGCCGAGGCCCGGGAGGCCGGTGAGGCCGAGGTCAACCCCGACAAGCTGGTCGCGCTGGCCGAGCAGCTGCTCCCGTCGCTTCGAGCCGCCGAGTGGCGCGACCGGGCCGAGGCCGCCCTCGAGGGCATCGACACCATCGATCTCCGCGACATCCGCTCGGTGGTCGTCGCCGCCGACAGCAGCGCGCGCGACGACGAGGCGCGTGCGCTGGCCCAGCAGCTCCAGGCCGGCCTGAGCGAGCGGGTCGACCGCGAGCACCGGAGCTGGCTCGACGAGCTGGCCGCCACGCTGCGCGATGGGCGGGCCGTGCGGGCGCTCCGCCTGAGCTCGCGGCCGCCGAAGGCCGGAGCCCCCCTGCCCGGCGAGCTGGCCGCTCAGCTCACCGATGCGGCGGCGGCATCGCTGACCAGCGAGACCGGCCAGCAGCGGTACGCGACCGTGCTCGACGCGCTCGCCTACTCGCCGGTTCGCACCCATGTGAAGCCGCAGGGTCTTCCGGCCGAGCC
>JBFJYB010000220.1:0-4833 GCA_041622835.1 Acidimicrobiales bacterium
GCCCCAACTGGTCACAGATCCAAGGCGCCCTGCTTTTCTGACTACTTCGGGCGCGCTGGCGCGCCCCAACTGGTCACAGATCCAGGGCGCCCGGGCGGTGGGCTGACGCTCCGTCGCCACCCCCTGACGCGTCCCAGCTCCCGCCTTCTAGCGAGAGCCCATGAGCGACTACGACATCGAGTTCTTCTTCGACCCCGTCTGCCCGTTCGCGTGGATCACCTCTCGGTGGGTGGAGAAGGTCGTCGCCCAGCGCGAGTACCGCGTCGACTGGCGGTTCATCCCGCTGCGGATCCTGAACAAGGACAAGGACTACGCCACCGACTTCCCGCCCGAGTACGTGCACGGGCACGGCGCGGGGCTCCGCATGCTGCGGGTCGCGGCCCAGGTGCGGGCCGAGCACGGCCGTGACCAGATGTTCCCGCTCTACACCGGGTTCGGTCGGAGCATCTTCGACGTCGATCCCGATCGAGCCACCGCGGTCGACGACGCCAGCTGGGACGGCGAGCTCGAACAGGAGGCCGAGGCCGCCCTGGCCCACACCGGTCGCGAGGTCGGCACCCCGATCATCGCCTTCCAGCCCCCCGACGGCCCTGCGTTCTTCGGGCCGGTGATCAGCCGCATCCCCGACGACGACGCCGCCATCGACCTGTGGGACTCGGTGATCCACCTCGCCGAGTTCCCGGGGTTCGCAGAGCTGAAGCGCAGCCTCCGCGAGGTCCCGCAGCTCCGGGCCCTGGGCTGGACGCCCGGCGACGAGGTCGTCGAGGAGGACTGGCAAGGCGGCAGCCGCCGCCGGACGTGACCCGGAGGCCGGTCGCGGTCAGGGCGGGGGGTCGACGGCGCCGGTGAGGCCGTAGGGCTCGTAGGGCCCCAGGATGTTCTGCTCGAGCACCCCGATCCCGGTGCGGTGCCCCATCGTGACCCGCATCAGGTGCTGCACGTGCTGGTTCTCGTACGCGGTGTCGTCGACGTCGGCCAGCGCCCACCGCTCGCTCCCCACGTCGAGCTCGCCTCGCCACTGGCCGTGACCCCACTCGGGGTGGGAGTAGCCGATCCCCTTCATCCGGAACGTGAACAGCTTCTCCATCCGGATCTCGTGACGGGAGCCGTCGTCGATCGCCGTCATGGCGAGCGTCGCCGAGGAGACCATCCGGCTCCCGGGCTCGAACTCCAACCGGTGCTCGTGGTGGCGCAGGTGGCGGACCGCGTCGTCCTCGACGCCGGGCAGGTCGTCGACGGTCTCGTAGGTGGGGAGGATCGCGCCGACGCTGTACATCGGCAGCCCACGGGTGTCCTCGAAGAGCTGGTAGTGCACGCACACGTCGTCGAAGTGCAGCGGCGCCCAGATGAAGAACAGGCCCCCCGCCCCGCCTGCGCCCGGCGCGCCCCGACGGTCGCCGCCCGCGAGCGGCCGGATGCCCCACGAGCGGTCCTTGGTGCCGTAGGTCTGCGCCGCGTCGAGCTCGACCGTCCGACCGTGGTACCGGAGCGAGCCGTGCCACCGGCCGAGCTGGGTGAAGCGCGTCGTGTCCATGATCCGGCGGAGCCCGGCAGGCCACACGTGGCGCGGCTCCTCGACGTTGGCCGTCCGACCCTCGAACACCAGGTCGCACTCCCAGCCGGTGTCGTTGTCGGCCAGGGTGACCCGGCACGAGCGCATGGGCTCGACGATCTCGAGCGTGAACGGCCCGACCCGCATGTCGGTCGGCTCGTCACCCGCCCGCGCCGACCCGTGGAACGCGTGCTGCTCGCCATCGGCGACGATGCTGATGCCGCAGTCCTTGATCCCGAGGTGCGGGTAGTAGGCCGCGGCCACCCCGAAGTAGGTGTCACCGCTCGCCGAGTAGCCGTTGAACCAGTAGCGCTCGTAGGCGTCCTTGTCGCTCGACGCCGGCACCGCGATCGGGTCGGGGGTCTGGTGGATCGGGTAGTCGTCGAACAGGCTCAGCATCGTGGCCCCCCGGTCAGCGGTCGGCCCGGCGGACGACGCCGGCGGTTTCGAGCTCGGCAGCCGCGACATCGTCGTAGCCCAGCTCGGCGAGGATCTCGGCGTTGTGCTCGCCGAGCAGCGGGGCGACCAGCTCGAGCGGCTCGGGCCGGGAGGAGAAGCGCAGGGGGTTCCCCGGCACGGTGACCTCGCCGAGGACCGGGTCGGGCACGGTGCGGATCATGTTCCGGGACTCGAAGTACGGATGCCCGACCGCGGCGATCGGCTCCAGCACCGGTGCAGACGGGATCCGATGGGCGTCGAGCGCGGCCAGCACCTCCTCGTCGGTCGCGAAGGTTGCCATCCACTCCTCGACCAGGTCGTTGAGCTCGTGACGGTTCCGCTGCCGCTCGTTCAAGTCGGCGAAGCGCTCGTCGTGTTCGAGGTCGGGCCGGCCGATCGCCGCGCAGAAGCGCCCCCACTGGGCCTGCATCACCTGGATCACGATCCACCCCTCGGGTGCCTTGAACGCCCCCATCGGCGCGTTGATCCGGGCCTGGTGACCCGACCGGGTCGGCCGCCACCGCATCCCTGTCAGCGCCGGGCCCTGCACGGTGACCTCGTGCTGGTGGAACAGCGAGTCGACCATGGAGATGTCGCAGTGCTGGCCCTCGCCGGTGCGCTCGCGGTGGAACAGGGCGAAGCCGATGGCGGCCGCGGCGTGGACGCCGGCCCCGACGTCGCCGATCGAGGTCCCGACGGGAGTAGGCGGCCCGTCGGGGGCGCCGGTCATGTGCATGATGCCGCCCATGGCCTGGGCGATCAGGTCGAACGCGGGCTTGTCCGCCCAGGCGCTGTCCCGCCCGTATCCCGAGATCGACGCCATGACGAGGCGGGGGCGCTGCGCCGACACCGACGGCCAGTCGAGCCCCCGCCGCTCGAGCACGCCCGGCCCGTAGTTCTCGACGAACACGTCGGCCCGGTCGAGCAGCCCGTCGAGCACCGCCCGTCCGTCCGGGTGGTCGAAGTCGACGCACAGCGACCGTTTGCCCCGGTTCTGCTGGACGAAGTAGCCGCTGCGCCCGTCCTTGACGATGGCGTAGGTGCGGCTCGGGTCGCCGTGGGGAGCTTGTTCGACCTTGATCACGTCGACCCCGAGCTCGGCCAGCAGGCGCGTGACCGTCGGTCCGGCCAGGTACTGGGTCATGTCGACGACCCGGACGCCGTCGAGGAGCGTAGTGGTCACGCCGAGACCGTAGCCGTGCTGCGGCGGCGGTCTCAGGGGCTGACGATGCGGTGCGGGCCCAGGTGCGCGGTCTCGTTGACCGACCTCACCGACCGGATGCCGCTGGCGGCCGACGCCTGGACCCGCGTGAGCGACGCGTAGTCGGTGCGCAGCGCCCACGGGTCGTCGTAGCCGACGATGCGGCGCAGGTAGCCCATCGTGGTCATCCCGTGGCAGAACGCCGCCACCGTCCGACCGGGATGGGCGACCACCAGCGCGTCGAACGCGGCCGTGACCCGGTCGCTGAACACCTCGACGTCGACGCCGGGGTACAGCGAGCTCGGGTCCGCGATCAGCTCGGCCCAGGCCGCCCCGCCCTCGGCCTTGAGCTCCTCCATCGGCAGGTACGAGTCGCTGCCGCTGTCGATCTCGGCCAGGTCGTCGACGACCTCGGCGTCGATGCCCAGCGCCAGCGCCAGCGGCGCGGCCGTCTCCCTCGCCCGGCGCATCGGGCTGGTCACGACGTGGTCGATGCCTTCGCCGATGAGGAAGCGGGCAACGGTCTCGGCCTGCTCGCGGCCGATGTCGGTCAGCGGCGGGTCGGCCGGGCCGTCGGCCCCCTCGATCCGCTGGGGGCGGCCGTGGCGGACGATGACCAGATCCATGCGAGCCCGTCCCTCAGTAGTCCAGCAGCAGGGGGCAGCCGTGCCGGGCCGCGAAGCGGGCCAGGTCGAGTAGCACCGCCAGCCCGAACGGTGCCATGGCCGACACGGTGGCCGTGTCGCCGGGACCCTGCCGTCGGGCCTGGTCGAGATCGCCGTCGGTCAGCTTCAACGTGCGGTCGTTGAGGTCCTCGAGCTCGGCGAGCAGCCGGTCGAGCCCCGCGATGACGACCGGCTGGCGGTGCGGTCCCTGGGCCTCGAAGACCCGCCCCTCCAGGTCGACGGGCAGGAACCACTCGGTCGAGAACATGAGGGTCGGGTACCGCGTCTTCTCGGGGTCGGCGACCGCGGCCTGGTAGGCCGGCGCGTCGGGGTACACCGACGGATCGTCGGGCGGCGGGCCGCGCAGCCAGCTCCGCCTGGGCCGCAGCTCGGGGTGCATGTCGTAGGCGGCGAGCAGCTGCACCGCGCCGTAGCCGTCCCAGTCGGGCGAATCGGTGTCGTAGGGCGTGCCGACCCCCTCCCCCCACGCCAGGCGGATGCCCAGGTAGTCGCCCAGCTGCTCGCGCCACCGCAGTACGACGGCCAGCACCTCCTCGGGGTGGCTGATGGAGTCGGCCGGCGAGTCGTCGGGGCGGCTGACCCGCACCTCGACGCCGGAGTCGCCGTCCTGGCCGGCGATCGTCGACCAGGCGCCGGTGTGGTACCGGGTGAGCGAGCCGGCGTAGACGTCGAGAGCCACGGCCGACCACGCTAGGGCCTGTCGCCCCGTCTGGGTCAGGCGTCGGCGTCCTCGGCGTCGGCCTCCTCGATCTCCTCGCGGGTGACACCCAGCACGAACAGGATGGTGTCGAGGTAGGGCAGCCCCAGCGAGAGGTCGGCCGCGTCTCGCACGATCGGCCGGGCGTTGAAGGCGATGCCGAGGCCGGCCAGGGCCAGCATGTCGAGGTCGTTGGCGCCGTCGCCCACCGCGACCGTCTGCTCGAGCGGCACCCGCTCGGCGGCGGCGATCTCCTCCA
>JBFJYB010000221.1:0-4812 GCA_041622835.1 Acidimicrobiales bacterium
ACCTCGGCGGCCGACGGCCTCGAGATCCGGCTCGGCGGCCCCGGCGGCCACACGGCCCGACCCGAGCAGACCGTCGACATGGTCAGCGTGGCGGCCGCCGTCGTCACCGCCCTCCCGGGTCTGGTCGCCGCCGAGGTCGGCGAGGATCAGGTGAAGGTGGTCTTCGGCGCCATCCAGAGCGGCGAGGCGCTCAACGTCATCCCGGCCCACGCCGTGCTGCGGGCATCGGTGCGGACGCCGTCGGACGAGGTCTGGAACCGCCTGCCCGCCGTGGTGGAGCGGGCCATCCGTACGCTCGTGGCCGAGTCCGAGGCGTCGGTCGACATCACCTATACGCGCGGCGTGCCGCCGGTGGTCAACCACAACGACGCGACGGCGCTGGCGACGGCGGCGGCCCGCGCCGAGCTGGGCCGAGGCGCCATCACCGAGGCCGTCCAGAGCTGGGGCGGCGACGACTTCTCCTGGTACCTGCGGGAGGTCCCGGGCAGCTACGTCCGTCTCGGCGTGCACGATCCGGCCACCAACGGTCCCCGGCTCGACCTCCACGCCGGACACTTCGACGCCGACGAGCGGGCCATCGCCACCGGGGTCCGGTTGCTGGTGGCGACCGCCTACCGGTACCTCACGACCTGAGTGGTCGCGCCGGCCCGGTGAGCCCGTCGACGCAGCGGGTCCTGAACGGCCTCGCGTGGGGGTGGGCGGTGCTGGGCGTCGCCCTGTTGGCGTTCGGCGGCGACATGGGGCTGCTCGACCACCGTCCTGGGGGCGCGGCCTTCGAGACGGAGGAACGGCCGATCTTCGTGGCGCTGTTCGGTGCTGCGTTGCTCGCCGCGCTGCGCTGGAGGATCGTCGGGGGAACCATCGCGGCGCTCACTGCGGCAGGTGTGGGCGTGTTCGCCGCCCAGCAGCTACGACCGGTCGGCGCGGTGGCGGTGATCGTCGCGCTGGCGGTGCCGGCGGTGGTGTGGCTCGCCCTCGGAATCGGCGAGCGCCGACCACCGGGTGCGGCGCTGGGGGCCCTCGTCGCCATCGGTGCCGTCGTCGCCGGCGCGCTGGTCGCCGACGCCGTCTACGACGGCGTGTTCGGCCCGACCCACCCCGGTTCCGACACCGCGCCGCTGCCCGACTCGCCGATCGAGTGGGTGTGGTCGGGTGCGGTCACCGAGACCGGCTTCTCGGTCGTCGCCAGGGTGACCGACGGCGACGCTTCCGAGGCCCGCCTGGTCGTCGGCCAGGACGCCGATCTCGGCGACGGACGCCGCGGGAGGGCCGTGACCCCTGACGGTCACGGCGTGGTGCGCCTGGAGGTGAGCGGGCTGGAGCCTGGAACGGCGTATCGCTACGCCGTCGAGGTCGACGGGGTCGTCGACCTCGTGAGGAGGGGGTCGGCGCGCACCTTGCCCCGCGGGCCGAGCTCGTTCACGGTGGCGGTCGGCGGCGACGCCCGGGTCGGATCCGACGGGGCGGTGTTCGACACCATCCGGGCGACCGACCCGCTGCTGTACCTCATCACCGGCGACCTCCACTACGGCGACGTCGCCGAGAACGACGTCGGCCGGTTCGAGGAGGTGCTCGACCTGACCCTGTCGCGCCCCGCGCAGGCCGCCCTGTACCGATCGACCCCGGTCGCCTACGTGTGGGACGACCACGACTTCGGGGGCAACGACTCGGACCCGACCGTCGAGAGCGCCCCGGCCGCACAAGAGGCCTACCGCCGCTACGTGCCGCACTACCCGCTGGCCGGCCCGACCAGCCCGGTCTACCAGGCCTTCACGATCGGGCGGGTGCGCTTCGTCCTCACCGACGGGCGCTCCGGCCGCACCCCGGCGTCGGCCGCCGACGACGCGGCCAAGACCATGCTCGGCGTCGACCAGAAGGCCTGGCTGAAGCAGCAGCTGCTCGACGCCGACGACACCCACGCGCTCATCGTGTGGGTCAACCCGTTGCCGTGGATCACCGAGCCGAGCGCTGGGAGCGACGGCTGGGGCGGCTACACCACCGAGCGTCGCGAGCTGGCCGACTTCATCTCCGACAACGACATCGACGGCCTGCTCATGATCGCCGGCGACGCCCACATGCTCGCCATCGACGACGGGACGAACAGCGACTTCTCCGACGACGGCATCGCCAACGGGTTCCCGGTGTTCCACGCGGCCGCGCTCGATCGGGGAGGTGAGACCAAGGGCGGGCCCTACACCGAGGGCGCCATTCCCGGCGGCGGGCAGTTCGGGCTGTTCACGGTCACCGACGACGGGGGCGACACGATCGTCGTGTCGCTGTCGGGCCGCAACTGGGCGGGCGAGGAGCTGATGGCCTACGAGCTGGAGGTGCCAGTCGCCGGGTGAGCGGACCGGCGGGTGAAGTCGCTCCGGTATCGTGCGGCCGTGGCACGGAGCTGCGCCCGATGATCAGGACCACGCCGTTCCACGAGCGGCTCGCCGAGCTGAACGAGACCGGGCTGTGGAGCCACTGGGCCGGCTGCCTGTCGGCCGAGCGCTACGGGTCGTCGGCCAAGCACGAGTACTTCGCGGTCCGCAACCGCGCCGGGCTCCTCGACACCTCGCCGCTGTACAAGTACCGGATCGCCGGCAAGGAGGCCGAGCGGTTCCTGGCCGGGGTGCTGGCCCGAGACGTCCGGACCTGCCGCCCCGGACGGGCCCAGTACACGGTGTGGTGCGACGATCGAGGGTTCGTGATCGAGGACGGGGTGATCGCCCGCTACGGCGACGACGAGTTCCTGCTGACCGCGGCCGAGCCGAACCTGGCCTACCTCGCCGATCTCGTCGGACACCTCCACGTCGAGATCACCGACGTCACCGACGACTACGGCGCTCTGGCGGTGGCCGGCCCCCGCTCGCGGGCGATCCTGTCGGACCTGGCGCCGGCGGTGGCCGACCTGCCCTACTTCGGGTGCTGCGAGACCAGCATGGCCGGCGTACCGGTGCGGGTGTCGCGCACGGGGTACACCGGCGACCTCGGTTACGAGGTGTGGGTCGAGTCGCCCGACGCGATCCGCCTGCTCGACGCGGTCCTCGACGCCGGCGAGCCGCACGGCGCCAGCCCGTTCGGGCAGCAGGCCCTGCTGATGACCCGTGTCGAGGCCGGGCTGGTCCTGCTCGACGTCGAGTTCGCGTCGAGCCGCTACGCCTTCACCGATCACCAGCGGAGCACGCCCCACGAGCTGGGGCTGGGCTGGATGTTCCGGACCATCGCCGACGACCGGGCCTTCGTCGGCCGTGACGCCATCCGGGCCGAGATGGCCGGCGGCACGTCGCGCTGGAAGACCGTCGGCCTGGTGGTGGACTGGCGCGACTACGACCGGGTCTACACCGAGGCCGGCCTGATCCCGCCCAAGGACGAGCCGCCCGTCACCGGGGACACCATGCTGTACGACGCCGAGGGGAACTGTGTCGGCTACGCCACCAGCTTCATGTACTCCCCGGTCCTCCAGCGTCACATCGCCATGGCCCGGGTCCGGCCGACGTCCGGCGAGTGGGGGACGACGGTCGGCCTCGAGCTGACCATCGACCACGAGCACCGGACGGTCCGGGCCGAGGTCACCCGGCCACCGCTGTTCGATCCCGCACGAAAGACCGCGTGACCATGCCGGAGCCACCGAAGACCACCTACGACGCCATCGTGATCGGCGGCGGGCACAACGGCCTGGTGAACGGCGCCTACCTCGCCAAGGCCGGCCTCGACGTGGCCATCATCGAGCGCCGCCATCTGGTGGGCGGCGCCGCCATCACCGAGGAGCTCCACCCGGGCTTCTCGTTCACGACCTTCTCCTACGCGCTGAGCCTGCTGCGGCCCGACATCGTCCACGATCTCGACCTGGTCGCGCACGGCTTCATGCCGATCCTGATGCCGACGTCGTTCGCGCCGACCGAGGACGGCGACTACCTCCTGCTCGGACCCGATCGAGGCGAGAACCTCAACGAGATCGCCCGCCACTCCCCCCGTGACGCCGACGCCATGGAGCAGTACGAGTACGACCTGACCCGGGTGTGCCAGCTCCTGAAGCCGCTCATGGACACCGTGCCCCCGAACCCGTTCGGCGACGATCCGGCTGACGCCGCGGCATTGGCCGAGCTGGCCGGCCACCTGCGGGGCGCCGAGACGCGCGTGGTCCACAACGCGGTACGGCTGCTGACCGGCAGCGTGGCCGACTTCCTCGACGACTACTTCGAGAGCGAGATCCTCAAGGGCTATCTCGCCTCCTCCGGGATCATCGGCAGCAAGGTCGGACCCATGTCGCAGGGCTCGGGCCTGGTCCTGGCGTTCCACGCCATCGGCGAGCACGACGGCCACTTCGGCGCATGGGCGTTCCACAAGGGCGGCAACGGGGGGTTCATCCAGGTGCTGGCTCGGGCCGCCACCGCCTTCGGCGCCCAGATCCACCTCGAGTCACCGGTGGAGGCGGTCATCACCGACAACGGTCGGGCCACCGGCGTCGCGCTGGTCGACGGCACCGAGCTGCATGCGCCGGTGGTGGTGAGCGCCCTCGACCCCCGCCGCACCTTCCTCGACCTGGTCGATCCCCGAGAGCTGCCGACCGACCTGGTCGACAGCATCCGGCGCTTCCGCTTCCAGGGCACCTCGGCCAAGGTGAACTTCGCCCTGGACGCGCTCCCGACCTATCCGGCGCTCGCCGGTCGCAGCGACCACTACGGCGGGTTCGTCAACATCGGGCCGAGCATCGAGTACCTCGAGCGGGCCTACGACGACGCCAAGTACGGCTGGTACAGCCGGCGGCCCTACCTCGACTGCGCGATCCAGTCGGTCGTCGATCCCGACATGGCGCCCCCGGGC
>JBFJYB010000222.1:0-4800 GCA_041622835.1 Acidimicrobiales bacterium
CCGGAGGCGCCATGCCAGTAGCCTTGGCCCCGTAGCCCTCGTAGCTCAGCGGATAGAGCATCGGCCTCCGGAGCCGTGTGCACAGGTTCGAGTCCTGTCGAGGGCGCCAGCGGCCGCCGACCCCCTCCGCCGACGGCCGGGCCTTCCACCTCGGCCACCCACCGAACCACGCGGGGCCCAAAGCCTCTGCTGTCGTGCCCGGACCGGAGGGATACTCCAAGGACCTGATCGCTCGAGGCTCCGCAAGGAGGTTCGACCTTGGCTTGCCGACCGGTCGTCGGGACCCTGCTCACGGTCTCCGGTCTCGCCCTGATGGGTCTCACCTCGGCCGAGCCGGCCGGCGGAGTTGCGGGCCCGGGTCACATCACAGGCACCGTGACTGCCACCCACGACTCGACCACTGTCGCCGACATCTGCGTCGATGCCTTCGACACCGAGGACGACCGACGGGTTGCCGACACGAGGACGGGCGGGGACGGGACGTACGTGCTCGCCGTCGACGCAGGCACGTACGGGGTGCGCTTTCACGACTGTGGCGAGCACAGCTATCGCGGCGAGTGGTACGACGACCGACCGGGCCGGGGTGCGGCCGACCCGGTGACGGTGGCGGCTGGAGAGACGACATCTGGGATCGATGCCGCGTTGGACGTCGTCGCGACGTGCGACGGGCTGCAGCCGACGATCATCGGGACGTCAGGCGATGACGTGCTCGTCGGCACCGACCAACGCGACGTGATCGTCGGCCTGGGGGGTGACGACGTGTTGTCGGGGGGCCCGGGGGACGACTTTCTCTGTGGGGGCCTGGGAGCCGACCAACTCGATGGCGACAGTGGCCGTGACCTCCTCCATGGCTGGCGGGGTGTCGACGTTCTACGCGGTGGCGATGACGATGACGTCCTCTTTGGTGGCGAGGCCGGCGACACGCTCGCCGGGGGGCCCGGCGACGATCGCCTCAACGGCTTGGGGGGCCCCGATCTTCTCTACGGCGGGCCGGGGGACGACTGGGTCTTCGGCGACACCGGCGCGGACGTCTTGATGGGTGGTCCAGGGGCCGACTCCCTCGACGGCGATTACGGCGCCGACGTCCTGTTCGGTCACCGCGACGAGGACATTCTCGAAGGCGGGCCCGGCGCTGACCGCCTGAGTGGTGGCGCCGACGCCGACATCCTGCGCGGCGAGGACGGCAACGACATCCTCAGGGGAGATGACGGCGACGACACACTCGATGGAGGGCCCGGCCGCGACAATCTCAGAGGCGGCACCGGCGACGACCGACTGACCGGCGGAATCGGCGAGAGCAGTCTTCGAGGCGGCGACGGCAACGACACGCTGGTCGGCTCGGGACGTGACGATTTCCTCAGCGGGGGATCCGGAGACGATGTTCTGTTCGCCCTGGGCGGGGACGACATCGCGCTGGGCGGGCGAGGGGCCGACACCCTCTCCGGCGGCAGCGGCGCCGACATCCTCCTCGGACATGACGGCGACGACAGGCTCGATGGCGGGCCCGGCGTCGACCGGGTGCACGGTGGCGCCGACGCCGACACCCTCAGCGGTCAGGACGGCGACGACATCCTCGACGGAGGCGCCGGAACGGACCGGCTGAGGGGCAAGAGCGGCGACGACACACTCCGCGGGGGAGTCGGCAGCGACGTCCTCGACGGCGGCACCGGCCGAGACCGGTTGTACGGCGGCGACGGCCGAGACGTCGATTCGCTGAGAGGACGACAGGGCGATGACGTCCTCGTCGGGTCCCTGGGCGCCGACGTCCTCGATGGTGGGCCTGACAACGACCTCGTGCTCGGGCGTGGCGGGGCCGACACCGGGGTTGGTGGGGCCGGAGATGACATCGTCGGCGGCGGGCCAGGGGACGACACCCTGCGCGGCGGACCCGGGAACGACGCGATCGACGGCGGATCGGGAGTCGACGTCTGCGCTGGTGACGAGGGAGCGGACACCGCCCTCGGATGCGAGTCAATCACCGGTGTGCCGTGATCTCAGCCGGCTCCCGGCCGCGTCGCTGGCAACGCGACGAAGGACCGCCTCGCCGCAGCTGGCGGGGTCGCTCGCCCGGATCGCGTCGCAGTCGGCCTGAGCTTCAGGTCAGCGCGGTGGCCGACTGGTCGGTGTCCTCGAGGGTCCGGACGAAGGTGATCTTGTCGCCGGCGAAGCGGAACCAGTGCTGCATGTGCACCGACGCGCTCTTGCCGGTCGACTTGACGGTGTAGGCCCAGCGGACGGCGACCATGACGTCGTGCTCGTTGGATGCGAACGCGAGCGGCGTGAACTCGGTGACGTCGATGGTCGACCCGATCTCCTTGAAGAAGCGGGGCACCTCGCCCTTGGTCTGGTAGCTGCCGAACCACGGCGCCGTCGGGTTGCGTGCCTCCGAGCCGGCAACCCAGTCGACGTCGTCGTCGAGCTCGGCCAGGATCGCCTCGACGTCACCTCGCCCGAAGGCTTCGTACATTCGCTGGACGACTTCGATCTTGGGATCGGGCATGGGATGACCCCCTTCGCGTTCGTTCCCTCATCTGTACGTCACCGGTTCCCGCCACGGATCACCGCAGCCGGCGCCCGGTCGGGAGTCAGGGCTTCCGGGCCCGGATGATGGCTGCGTGCAGTCCCGGCCCGGTGTCGTGGGTGTACTCGACCGACCCGTCGTCCAGCCCGGCGGCCGCGATCAGGTCCAGGTAGTGCTGTCTCTGGAGCGACAGCTCGGCCGCCGAACCCGGCGCGTCGGCCAGCACGTCGGGGTCGTAGCGGCTCGCCCCCCAGATGCCGCTGTCGCCGCATCCGTCGCCACCTGCTCGCGCCGCTTGCGTGTAGTAGGCCCTGACCTCGTCCCGGATGGCTTCGGTGTCCGATGCGTCCCCCATGAACATGCCTCCGAGCGTCGGCCGCGTAGTCTTCGCGTGTGACGATACGGCGGTCGGCGATGCTCGTGTTGGCGACGGCGATGACCGCGGCCGCGTGCTCGTCCTCGACGACCGTCCCGGCCGAACCCGCATCGGCTGGGGACCCAGCGGCCGACCCGTCGTTCTCGGAGCTGGTGTCGGGCCTGGCTCGGTTGTCGGTACCGAGCGACGAGTACGGCACCATCCTCGAGGCGGGCTGCGAGGCGTGGGTTCCGGGGATGTTCGACGCCGACTCGGCGTCGTTCAGCCAGTGGATCCACGAGCTGTTCGGTGCCGGCGCGGTCTACGAGCCGGAGGCGGTCGACGCCGCCTTCACCACGGCCTGTGCCGAGAACCGCGACGATCCGATGGCGTTCGTGGCGTCGGTGCTGGACGACCTCGACCTCTCGGTCGGCGAGTTCCTCGGGCTGGTGGACGAGGCCTGCGCGGGGTACCGGACGCGGCGCGTCGCCAACGCCGAAGACGAGCTCGCCCCCGAACCGATGGACCCGCTCGTGGCCGACGTGGTGGCGGTGGCGGGCCCCGATCGGTCCGACCTCATCGAGATCGTGGACGACTTCTGCCTGGTGCCGTGAGCAGCGTGCCTCTGGCCACCGGGGCTGGCTGACCGATCACGGCACGGGCAGCGGCCGGGGCTCGTGGATCTCGAAGCCGCCGAGCCCGTTGCCGACGTCGCCGGTCTGGGTGATGTCGACGCGCTGCCCGAGGTGATGGTCGACCACGGTGATGGCGTAGCCGTCGGCGCCGAGGACCAGGCTGGTCGAGCCGGGCGGCCCGAGACCGAATCCGGCGGGTAGGTCGAGGCAGATCGCCCACCCGGCCTCCAGGTCGAGCACGTGGACGAAGGCGGCCTCGGGCGGGAGTTGGCCATCGTGGGCCTCGTCGTCGTTGCGGTCGTGGACGTGGTACTGGCGGACGTAGAGCGTGTAGAGCTGGGTGCCGTCGGGTGACCACAGCTGTTGACGGCCGGTGCCTCGCATGTCCTCGTCGAGAGGGTTCTTGTCGGGCCCGAGCACCTCGAAGCGTTCTCCGCTGGCCAGCTCGATGCCGGCGACCCGGTAGCGCTCGGGGTCGGCGGCGGGCCGATGGTCGATCACGTACAGCGCCGTGCCGTCGGTCGAGAAGGCTTCGGGCTCGAGGTTGGCCGGGTAGGTGTGGGTCACCGTGTCGCCGGTGAGCCGGTCTTCGACCGCGATCGTCGTCGTCGCCCGCCCGCCTGGCTCGTAGATCGACGCGCCGGGGGGCAGGGGCGTGGCCGACACCGCCCAGCGCCCGTCCGGCGAGGTCAGCCGGTGCTCCAGGCCGCCAGCAGGTTCGACGAGCGGGGCGGGTTCGGCGCCCGGCCCGGAATGGTGGTCATCGGCCGGGTCGGCGTCGGAGCGGGGGCTGTGCCCGACGGCACTCAGGGTGAAGACGACTGCGGCCAGCGCGAGCAGGGCCGCGACCGACATGCCGAAACGGCGGGAGAGCGGGGATGCGGACATCGAGTGACCTCCGTGGTGGTTCGGAGGTTCCTACCCACCGACCGGCGCCTCGGTTCCCCGCCGACGCGCGCCAGGATGACCTCTCGTGGGGTCAGTCCTCCCAGTCGACCCGGTCGTCGCGGGTGGGTTGGCGGCCGGTCCGCAGCGGGCACAACGGCGCAGCGGCGAGAAGGACCCGATGCCAGTCGGTCGCCTCGGCGCGCATCGTCGTCCTCCAGTCGAGCAGGCCGGCGTCGCGGCGCTGCGCGTGCTCGGCGTCGGCCCACCTCGCGTACCCGTCGGGCAGGGCCCAGAGCAGGATGATCTCGTCGTCGTCGCGCATGGCGGTGGTCCAGGCGCCGACCAGGTGCCAGCCGAACGGCTCGTAGGCGGGCACGGCGTGGGTCCGGGCCAGCTCGACG
>JBFJYB010000223.1:0-4793 GCA_041622835.1 Acidimicrobiales bacterium
CACCATGGCGGCCCAGCTCCTGCGAAGTCACGGGATCGGTGCGCTCGTCGTATCGCCCGACGGATCGGCCGTCGAGGGACTGCTGAGCGAACGCGACGTCGTCGCTGCGGTCGCGTCGCAGCAGGGGTGGCTGGCCCACACGACGGTTCGCGACCTCATGAACAAGCGGCCCGAGACCTGTGGGCCCGACGACACCATCCAGGAAGTGATGGCGCTGATGACGCGGACCCAGAGCCGGCACGTACCGGTCGTCGAGGACGGCACGCTCTGCGGCGTGGTCAGCATCGGCGACATGGTCAAGCACCGGCTCGAGGAGACCGAGCTCGAGTCGCGGGTGCTGCGCGACACCTACCTGGCCGGCCACTAGCCGGCTGGGGCCCGATTTCCCGGTATTCGCCGATTGCGCGAGATCGGTGGCCGCGGGACCGCGGGTCGCGTCGTTGTCACCCGGCCCGCACTCGGTGATGCTGGCCTCGTGGTAGCTCTGGACCGATCGTCGAAGCCGCTGGGCCCGCAGCAGCCGCGCCGGGCCACGGGCACGGACGCAACCCCGCCGCCGGCGCCGGTGACGCCCCCGGATGCGAGCTGGCCCCGCGGCGGGGTGCAGGACGAAGAGGATCTCGCCATGTTGTGGATCGATCTCGGAGGCTCCGGGTAGAGCGGCGTACCCCCTCCAGCGCCGCACGGCCACGGGCCTCCAAGGCGCAAGCTGATCAGGGCGGCACCCTCCCCACTGCGCCCTGATCAGCTTCGCGCCCGACCAATGGCGAGCTCCGGTAAGCGAGCTCGAGCACGAACCGGCCTTCCGGGTCCTTTGGCGAGTGGCCGGTGAGCTGGCCGATGCGGTCGAGTCGGTAGGCGACGGTTCGCGCGCCGAGTGAGAGGTCGCGTGCCACCTGGGCCATGTTGCCGCCGTTCTCGATGAACGATCGCAGCGTCTCGAGCAGCGAGCCTCTGGGGGCGTTGGCCAGCGGTTCGATCACGCGACGAGCCAGTGCCTCGGCGCTGGCCTGGTCGGCCGCAAGCAACCGGTAGGGATGGAGCTGGTCGAAGACCTGGAGGCGGCCAAGTCGGAACACCTGGCCGAGTCGGAGGGCTTCGAGTGCCTGGCGGTACGACACGGCCACGCCGCTGAGGCCCGCCTGACGGGAGCCGACCCCGACCCGCCAGGTCCCGTCGTCGACCCTCTCCAAGGCGTCGCTGAGCAAGCCGAGCTCGCCCGGGTCGGCGCCGGGAGCGACGACGAGCAGCTGGCCGTTCTTGGTGAACACCTGCAGGTGGCGTTGCGGCGCCCGTGAAGCCAGCTCGGTACGGGCACGCGCCTGGATCGGCCCCACGTCTGACAGGGCCCGGTCGCAGTCGGCCACCGCCGCCACCCAGGTGGCCGATGACACGAACCCGACCTCCCGGGCTCGGTCGGAGAGTTGAGCTTCGCTGGCCCCGCCCGAGAGGAGGTCCTCCAGGAACTCCCGGCGCCGCGATTCCTCGGCCCGGATCGACCGGCGCTGGGACGCCTCGAACCCGGCGGCCAGGCCGGCCACCGCCTCCTCGGACACCTTCCTCAACGAGCGGCTCAGGTCGATCGCCTGGGCCGGGTCGGCGTTGCTGAAGATCTGCTCCCAGAGCTCGCCCGCCCCGCCGAGGTAGGTCGCGATCAGCGAGCTGAGCGCCATGTCGGCGTCCCGTGCCTCCGATCCGACCGCCACGAACTGATCGCGCTCGGCCAGTGACAGGTCACGTCGCTCGGCGGCGGCGTCGAGCACCGTCTCGAACAGCTGGGCCAGCCCCGGCACGCCCCAGTCGGTGTCCCGTTCGGCTTCCATGACCGCACGTTAGTTCGCCGAATCCGGCAACGAGGACCGGGCAGCGACTGCCGATCCGGTGCTGGTCTCGCGCTTCACTGCGGGAGACGCTTCTCCTGTGCAGTCGGTATCGCTCCCTCTCGACAGTGGACACGGCCTGTTGCTCGTGGTGTTCTCCGTGGCGCTGATCGCCCCTCGGCTGGCCCGGGCGGTGCGGGTTCCCGAGCTGGTCGGGCTGATCGGAGGCGGCGTGCTCGTGGGGCCCCACGTCCTCGGGGTGGTCGAGCGCTCCGGCGCCATCGAGGCGCTCGGGGCGGCCGGATTGCTGTACCTGATGTTCCAGGCCGGGCTGGCGCTCGACCCCGACGAGTACACCGCTCACCGCCGCGGGGCGCTGGTCTTCGGTGGGCTCACGTTCGCCGTGCCGTTCGTGCTCGGCACGATGGTCCACCGCGCGCTCGGGTTCTCGCTCCTGGCGGCACTGCTGCTGGGTTCGTGTTGGGCGTCACACACCCTCGTGACCTATCCGATGTTCCAGCGAGCCCGGGTCGTGTCGAACCGAGCCGTGTCGGTCGGCGTCGCCGGGACCATCGTCACCGACACCGCCGCGCTGCTCGTTCTCGTCGCCCTTGTCCGGGTCCACGAGCGTGACCTCGCACCGGCGACCATGGCCGCCCAGGTGCCACTGCTCGTCGCCGCCGGGGCCCTGGTGCTGGTCGGGCTTCCCCGCCTGACCGGATGGTTCTTCGCCAGCATCGGTCGCGACCGCTCGACCCGGTTCGTGTTCGTCATGGTTGCGCTGTTCGGGTCGTCGCTGCTCGCCGAAGCGGTGGGGGTCGAACCCATCATCGGGGCGTTCTTCGCCGGCCTGGCGGTGAACCGCCACGTGGTGGAGGGCTCGGAGCTGGCCGCCCGCATCGACGGCTTCGGCTCGGCGCTGCTGGTGCCGGTCTTCCTGGTGTCGGTCGGGATGTTGATCGACCCGGCCGCAGCGGCACGCGACCCACGGACCCTCGCCCTGGCGGCGTCGTTCACGGGTGTCGTGATCGTGGGCAAGACCGTGGCCGCGGTCCTCACGGCGCGTGTCTACCGGTTCGGGCCCGGCGAGCGGGCCGCCCTCGTCGCCCTCTCCCTCCCCCAGGCCGCTGCGACCCTGGCGGCCGTGGTGGTCGGCTTCGACGTCGGGCTCATCGACCAGGACACCGTCGACGCAGTGGTCCTCGTCATCCTGGTCACCTGCGTTCTCGGTACGGCGGTGGCCGGCGGCGCGATCGGCCGCCTCCCGCCTCCGCCCGCCCGCGCCGCTCCCATCGGTCGACGCATTCTCGTGCCGATGCCCGAGACCGGCGCACCGGAGCCGGTGATCGAGTTGGCCGCTGCTCTCGGTCGCCGAGACGCCGGGACCGTGCTGCCGCTGGCGGTCCTCGACCTGGGGGCAGCGCCGGGTGCGGTCCGAACGGTCCACGCCCGGATGGTGAGCACGGTCGAGGACACCGTCCTCGCCAACGGCTGCGAGGCCCGAACGATCGTGCGGCTGGACCTCACACCGGGAGCGGGGATCCTGCACGCCGCCGTCGAACACGAGGCGACCATGATCGTGCTGGCCCACGACAGCCGCCGAGGCCGCTTCGGCCGCCACGCCGACATGTTGCTCGAGGTCGCCGCCGTCCCGGTGGTCGTCGGCCGGACCGGCGCGCTCGCGGGATACGAGCGGGTCGTCCTGCGCCTGAGTGCCGATGACCTCCGGCCCGGTGAGCGGGCCACCGCCGAGCTCGTCTGGATGATCGGCAGCCGGCTCAGTCGCCATCTGAAGGTCCCGCTGTGCCTGCGCACCGACGCGACGAGCGAGCTTCTCGGGAGTGTCACGAGCATCGTGAGCCACGTGACCACCATCGAGTGCGTCACCGACCTCCAGGCCGCCGCCCACCCGAACGACGACTTGGTTGTCGCGACCACCCGGCCCCCGCTCGACGACGGCACCGCCATCTGGGCCGCGGTCCCGTCGAGCCGCAAGGTCATCGATCTCACGACCGAAGACCCGGATACCACCCACCATCGCCGCGACCGGGTGTAGAGAGGTCGGCAGTTGGATAGAGCGGAGGGTGTGGGATTCGAACCCACGGTGACCCGAAGGCCACAACGGCTTTCGAGGCCGCCCCATTCGTCCGCTCTGGCAACCCTCCACCAGCGAGGGTACCGAACCCGGGCAGCCGACCCGCAGAAGATTCGACCCGGTGTCAACCCCGGCGGCCCAGGTATGCGTGGTACGGGCATGCGCACGACTCATGATGGGCTCATCGACGGCTCCATCGAGATCTCCGACACGTCCCGGGCCTTCAGCGCCTGGTACGGGGCCGAGTACCACCGGGTGGTGGCGCTGGTGTACGTCCTGTCCGGCAGCCGGTGGGCGGCCGAGGAGCTGACCCAGGACGCCTTCGTCGAGGCCCACCGCCGGTGGGGGACCATCAGCGGCTACGACGACCCGGGGGCCTGGGTCCGCAAGGTGGCGGTCAACAAGGCGAGGTCGTGGGGCCGGCGCCGGGGCGCCGAGGCCCGGGCCTACGCCAAGCACACCGTCCGCAACCGCGAGCTGCCCGCCGAGCTCCCCGACGCCGCCGACGAGTTCTGGTCGGCGGTCCGCTCGCTGCCCGAGCGCCAGGCCCAGATCGTCGCCCTGCACTACCTCGACGACCAGCCGGTCGACACCATCGCCGAGCTGCTGGGCGTCTCGCCCGGCACGGTCAAGACCCAGCTCCACCGGGCCCGCCGCACCCTCGCATCCCGATTCGATCTCGACCCCGAGGAGGAGTCATGAAGCTCGAAGAGCTCGCCCGCCAGTCCTCCGACGCGGCCCGTCTCAGCGTCGCCCACCTCGATCCTCCCCCCATCGGCGAGCGGCGCCAGGTGGCGAGCTGGCACCGTCCGGTGCTCGCCGCCCTGGCCGTGGCCGTCGTGGCCGCCGGCGTGGCGTCGGTCTTCCTGCTGGCCGGC
>JBFJYB010000224.1:0-4789 GCA_041622835.1 Acidimicrobiales bacterium
GGTGAGGTCGTCGCTGTCGGCCAGCGGGAGCAGATCCTGCTCGCTGACGCCAGCCGGGAGCTCGCCGGCCAGCCGACCGTCGTCGAACAGCAGCAGCCCGACGCTCTCGAGGTTGAGCTGGGCCCGCACGCGGTTGAGCCGGGCGCGAACCTGCTCGTTCTGGGGGTTGAAGGCCGGCACGCCGTCGATCACCACCGTCAGCGCCTTCACCTGGTCGAGCAGCTCGGCCTCGGTCGCCCGCCGGTCCTCGGCCCGGGTCAGCAACAGGGTGCCGAGGCCGGTGAGCACCAGCGTCAGGACGATCCCGGCCAGGATCGAGACGGTCAGGCGGCGGGTCACCGCAGGTCAGTCGAGTCGATACCCGACCCCCCACACCGTGGTCAGGTCGAACCCGTCGCCCAGCTTCTTTCGTAGCTGCCGCACGTGGACGTCGACGGTGCGCTCGTCACCGACCCAGTCGACGCCCCATGCGCCGTCCAGCAGTTGCCGGCGGCTCATCGCCAGGCCGCGGTTCTCGGCGAGGTGCTGGAGCAGGTCGAACTCCCTCGCGGTCAGCGCCACTGCCCGACCGTCGACCCTGGCCTCGCGTCGGCCGAGGTCGACCTCGACCGCGCCTGCGGACAGCACCGCCGCGCTGTCCGAGCGGGCACCGTTCGCCCGGCGCAGGATTGCCCGGACCCGGGCCACCAGCTCACGGGGCGAGAACGGTTTGGTCACGTAGTCGTCGGCTCCCAGCTCGAGGCCGAGGACGCGGTCGATCTCGGTGTCACGGGCGGTGAGCATGATGATGGGCACGTCGCTCGTCGCCCGGAGCTCGCGGCAGACGGCGAGCCCGTCGAGGCGGCCGGGAAGGCCGACGTCGAGGATCACGAGGCTGGGCCGATGGTCGCGGATCTTGCCCAACCCGGTCTCGCCGTCGGCGGCCTGCAGCACGCGGTAGCCGTCGCGACGCAGGTACATGTCGACGAGGTCGGCGATGCTGGGATCGTCCTCCACCACGACGACGGTGGTCTCCTCGTCGACCATGCCGTCCATGATGACTCGCAGAATGTGATGAACCGGTGATGAGCCGGTGAGCGTGGTGGCGCTCGCAGAGTCGCGTCGGGCTGCATGGCGCTGCCTACAGTGGGGCCGTGGAGGAGCGGACCACTCACTACCGCGTCCTGGGAGTCGATCCGCGGGCCGACAGCACGGTGATCCGCGGGTGCTACGTGGCCTTGGCTCGCAAGTGGCACCCCGACTACCACGTAGTCGGCGACCCGCAGCAGCTGGCCGAGGCCCAGCAGCGAATCCGTGAGGTGAACGAGGCGTGGCGGGTGCTCGGCCACCCGCAGCGACGGGCGCAGTACGACCGCGAGCTCCGCCGAAGCGGGGGAGCGGGCTTCCGGCGTGACGACAGCGGGGTGTGGGTCCCCTTCGACGACAGCGACGGCCCCGACCCCCGCGACCTGCTCGACGACGACCCCCTCACCGGCGGGCGGCTCGGCCGGGTGCTCACCATCGCACCGATCGCGTTGCTCGGCGCGGCGGTCGGCCTGCTCGCCCTCGGCCTGGTCGTGGACAGCTCGGCGATCCTGACCGCGTCGCTGGTGGGCTTCGGGCTGACGGTGGTGATGTTCCTGGCCGCGCCGCTCGTGGCGCTGGCCCGCAGCGCGCGCGGCGAGGCCTGACCCCACGTGGTCACCTATCTCGACCGGATCGTCGCCGCCCACCGCGAGGTGGCCGAGCGCGACGATCGCGACCTCGACGCGCTGATCGCCAGCGCATCGGCGGCCGGGCCGACCCGTGGCTTCCGGCGCGCGCTCGCGGCCGACGAGGAGATCGGCGTCATCGCCGAGGTCAAGCGACGCTCGCCGTCGAAGGGCGAGCTCGCCGCCGGCCTCGACCCGGCCGGGCTGGCCGCGGACTACGCGGCCGGCGGCGCCTGCGGGCTGTCGGTCCTCACCGACGCCGAGTTCTTCGGCGGCTCGGCCGACGACCTGCGCTCGGCCCGCGCCGCGTGCGAGCTTCCGGTCCTGCGGAAGGACTTCACGGTGTCGCCGCGCGACGTCTGCGACGCCGCCCTGATGGGCGCCGACGCCGTGCTGCTGATCGCGGCGGCGCTGTCGGACGTCGAGCTGCGCGAGCTGCACGGGCTCGCAGTCCGCCTCGGGCTCGACGCGCTGGTCGAGATCCACGACGAGGAGGAGCTGGCCCGGGCCATGGCCGTCGACGCCGAGTTGGTCGGCGTCAACCAACGCGACCTCGTCACCTTCGAGGTCGATCAGGACCGTGCCGAGCGCATGGGTCGGCTGATCCCGCCGGGCGTGGTCCGGGTCGCCGAGTCGGGGGTGCGGGGACCCCGGGACGCCGCGGTCCTGGCCGAGGCGGGCTACGACGCGCTCCTGGTCGGCGAGCTCCTGGTCACGTCGACCGACCCGGCCAGCACGATCCGGGCCCTCCGCGCCGCCATTTGACCCGTTTCCGGTGAGGTCGGGCCCTCCGCCGGGCACGGCGGCTCGCCCGAACTGCTCAGGAGACGGGCACGGCGGCTCGCCCGAACTGCTCAGGAGACGGGGACGGCGACGGGTAGTGTCGCGGGCGTGTTCGTCAAGATCTGCGGCATCACCAACGAGGAGGATGCCCTGCTCGCCGTGGCGCTCGGGGCCGACGCGGTGGGCTTCGTGTTCGCACCCTCTCCTCGTCAGATCGCCCCGGCTCGGGCCGGCGACATCGCCCGCCGGCTGCCGCCGGAGGTGCTGACGGTGGGCGTGTTCCGGGACGAGACGCAGGAGCGGGTCGTGGAGGCCATGAACAAGGCGGGGCTGCGGGCAGCCCAGCTGCACGGGCGCGAGTCGGTCGCCACCACCCAGTACGTCGCCGACCACGTCCCCCTCGTGTTCAAGGCGTTCGAGGCCGGGTCGTCCGAGCTCGACCGGGCGTCCCGGTACCCGGCCGACGCCATCCTCGTCGACGCGGCGACGCCGGGCAGCGGTCGGCTCTTCGACTGGGCGCTGGCCGAGAACGCACCACGGGACAAGCGTCTGATCATGGCCGGCGGCCTGCACGCCGGCAACGTCCGCGACGCGATCGAGAAGGTGCTCCCATGGGGGGTCGACGTGGCGACCGGGGTCGAGAAGGCGCCGGGCCGCAAGGATCCCCGCCTGGTCCGGGCGTTCATCGCCGAGGCCCGGTCGGCCAAGGTCCCGGTCGAGACCGTGGCCAAGCCGCTCCCGTACGACTGGCAGGAGGACACCTGAGATGGCCATGGCCGAGCCCACCGCCGACGGGCGCTTCGGACGCTTCGGCGGTCGCTACGTGCCCGAGACGCTCGTCCCGGCGTGCCAGGAGATCGAGACCGCCTTCCGATCGGCATGGGGTGACCCGGAGTTCCGGGCCGAGCTCGACCGCCTTCTCGCCGACTACGCGGGGCGGCCTTCGCCGCTGACCGACTGCCCGCGCCTCTCCGACGAGCTGGGGTGCCGGGTGCTGCTCAAGCGGGAGGACCTCAACCACACCGGTTCCCACAAGATCAACAACGTCCTCGGCCAGGCGCTGCTGGCGGCTCGGATGGGCAAGACCCGGCTGGTCGCCGAGACCGGTGCCGGCCAGCACGGCGTGGCGGTCGCCACCGCCGCCGCCCTGTTCGGCATGGACTGCATCGTCTACATGGGCGAGATCGACATGGAGCGGCAGGCCCTCAACGTGTTCCGCATGAAGCTGCTGGGGGCCGAGGTTCGCAGTGCGCTGAGCGGCAGCCGGACCCTCAAGGACGCGATCAACGAGGCCATGCGCCACTGGGTCGCGAGCGTGGAGGACACCCACTACTGCCTCGGATCGGTGATGGGCCCCCACCCGTACCCGTGGATAGTCCGCGAGCTCCAGACCGTGATCGGCACCGAGGCCCGGGAACAGTGTCTCGAACGGCTCGGCGGCGTCCCCGACGTCGTGACCGCATGCGTCGGCGGCGGCTCCAACGCGATGGGCATCTTCGCCGGGTTCGCCGACGACCAGGACACCGAGCTGGTCGGCGTCGAGCCCGCCGGCGGGGCCGCGGTCGGACGGGGCGTTCCCGGCGTCGTCCACGGATCCGAGTCGTTCCTCATGCAGGACGAGTTCGGGCAGGTGCGAGAGGCGGAGTCGATCTCCGCCGGCCTCGACTACCCCGGCGTCGGACCCGAGCACTCCCATCTGGCCGACATCGGCCGGGCCCGGTACGAGTCGGTCACCGACGACGAGGTCGTCGAGGCCTTCCAGCTCCTGTCGCGCACCGAGGGCATCATCCCCGCGCTCGAGCCGGCCCATGCGCTGGCGTGGATGTCGCGAGCCGCCGACGAGCTGGCTGGCCGCACGGTCCTGTTGAACCTGTCGGGTCGGGGCGACAAGGACGTCGGCCAGATGATGGACCTCCTCGGGTGAGCTTCGGCCAGCTCGAGACACACCTTCGGGCGGCGCGGGACCGCGGGTCGAAGATCCTCGTGCCCTACGTGACCGGCGGCCTGACCGACGACTGGCTCGATGCGGTGCGGGCCGCCGTCGACGCCGGCGCCGACGCGGTCGAGGTCGGGATCCCGTTCTCGGACCCGGTGATGGACGGCCCGACGATCCAGCTGGCCAGCGACCGGGCGCTGCGGGCCGGCGCCACACCGGTGTCGATCCTCGACCGGCTACGCGGCGAGGACATCGGGGCGCCGCTCGCGGTGATGACCTACTACAACATCGTCTACCGGATGGGCCACGAGCGCTTCGCCGCCCCGCTGGCGGCGAGCGGCGTCGCGGCGGCGATCCTGCCCGACCTCCCGTTGGAGGA
>JBFJYB010000225.1:0-4771 GCA_041622835.1 Acidimicrobiales bacterium
GAAGCCCCGGTGGGGTTCGTGGGCGCCCGGCGTGACGAGGAGACCTTCGAGCCGATCGCCTACCTCGACACGGTGCCCCCGCTCGACGACGGTCCGGCCGTCGTGCTCGACCCGATGCTGGCCACGGGCGGCTCGCTGATCCACGCCTGCCAGCTCCTGCGCGACCGCGAAGCGGGGCTGATCACCATCGTCTGCGTGCTCGCTGCGCCCGAAGGACTCGAAGCCGTCGACGAGGCGATCGACGACGTCCGTATCGTCACCGCCGCCGTCGACGAGCGACTCGACGACTCGGCGTTCATCGTGCCCGGCCTCGGCGACGCCGGCGACCGCCAGTTCGGCGACGCCTGACCGACCCAGGGGGGCCGGGCCCCGAAGCTCGGCCCACAGTAGTGTGTCGCCTGGCGGCTCAACTGAGGGGTTGCGGGCGCCGCCGTGCGATCGGAGGGCTCCATGGCATCGAGCGACACGGTCAGGCAGATCCGCCACGACCTGACCCACGGGGACCGAGCGGAGCGGGAGGCGGCCGTAGGGAAGATCGATGCGCTCCCGTCCGGCGAGCGTGAGCAGTTGGCCGACGACCTCGTCGCTCAGCTGGAAACCGACCTCGACGTCTGGCCCCGCGCGTGGACGGTGAGCGCCCTGGCGGCCATCGGCCGGGAGGAGGACTGGGCGGAGCTCGAGAAGTGGCTGACCGACGAGACGACCGACCCGTGGGTCCGCTACTGGGCCGCGGTGGGGTTCGTCGAACACGATCCCGGGCGCGCGCCGTCGCGCTTGAGCAGCGCGCTGGAGAAGGAGGACGACCCCTTGGTCCGGTCGGTGATGCTGCGGTCGTTGATCGATCTCGAACCGGACTCGAAGGCCGCCGAGCAGCGATTGCACGACCTGCTCGCCATGTTGGGGAACCCCTCCGACTGGGATGAACGATGGACGGCGGCCAAGGCCTTCCGTTCCCACGGGATCCGCAAGCCGCTGCCTTCCTGGGCGCAAGTCGAGGCGGTGCCCGCGCTGGCTGAACGGATGGCCGCGGAGCGCGGCTCCGACGTCTGCGAGCAGGCGGCGCTGGCGCTCGGGTCGATGAACGCCGAGTGGGAGAAGGCGCTCGGGGCTCTGAGCGAGGTGCTGGGAGACCCCGGCTTTCGTTCGTCGGTCCGCCGAGCCGCCATGGACGCGCTGGCCGAGCTCTCGCGAGAGGAAGCCGCGGGCGTCTTGGCGGATGCGCTGGTCGACGTCGACGCCGAGATACGCGCCCAGGCCGCCCGCATCCTCGTCGAGGTGGTCGGCGTGCCGTCGTCGGTCCAGCTGGTCGTCGACCGCCTCGTCGCAGCCGGATCCGACGACAGCGAGCCGCTGACGTCCAGGGGATACCTGCAAGCTCTGCGCGACATCGACGTCGAGAGCGCCGGCCGGCAGATCTCCGCCTTCGCGAGCCATCCTGATCCCGAGGTCGCCGATCGGGCGACCATCGCGCTGCGGCAGTTGGGGGGCGCATCGGCGTTCGCCACGCTGCACAACCAGCGGCGCGAGATGCTCGACTCCTACACGGAGATGCTGTCGAACGCCGACGTGCGGACCACCGAACGATTCCAAGAGCTGATGGCCGAGGCCCGCAAGGCCTTCGAGACCAGCATGTGGATGCACCGGATCGTGTTCGGCATCGGGGCCGCGAGCCTCGCCGCCGGGTTGGTGCTGTCGCTCGTCTCGGGGCTCGACGACTTCGCTCGGTTCGTTGGTGTCGGCGCCGCCGCCAGCGGCGTCGCCATGATGCTCGCTCACTTCTACAAGGACCCGCTGCGCAACATCGAGCACTCGCTGCTCGCCCTGCTTCGCGTGACCGTGGTCTTCCAGGGCTTCGTCCGCCAGGTGAACCAGGCCGACGCCACCTTCAAGCAACGGTTCCTGGCCTCGGGCAGCCAGACCGACCTGCTCGAGCCGTCGCTCGAGGCGCTCCGGTCGTCGGTCAGCATCGCGCTCGACGAGATCGACGCCCATCTCGTCACCGACGGGGCGCCAGCCTCCCCGCCACCTCCACCCCCGGTCGGGGATTCCGAAGCCTCCGAGCCCGCAGCTCCTCCCGCTGGCGATCAGGCGTCGGGCGACGCCTCCATTCCCGAGGCCGCGACCGAGGGCGCACCGCAACCGGCTCCGGCACCCCTCGACCTCACCCGATCATCGGCACCGGCAGACTGACTACCCCCCGAGCAGGGTCGCGGCGGCGCGGTGGCCGGCATCGGCGGCCCGATCGGGGGACGCGCCGCCGACCAGTGCCGCCAGGTATCCGCCGGCGAAGGCGTCCCCGGCCCCCGTGGTGTCGGCGACCGATTCGACCGGGAGGGCCGGCACCTCGCTCCGTGCGCCGTCGGGCCGAAGGATGACCGCGGGACCGGGTCCCTGCTTGACGACGGTCGCGACGGTGGCGGCTCCCGCAACCGCGTCGCCCAGCCAGGCGGCCTCGATGGCGTTGGCGAACAGGATCTCGGGCGCCATCGCACTCAGTCGGTCGAGCACGCCTTCGCGTCCGAAGTCCTCGAGCGCGGCGACCGACGAGGCATCGACCGAAACCGTGGCGCCCTCGGATCGGGCCCAGTCGACCAGCTGCGACGAGGCGGCGGCCAGCGGCTCGACGCAGAGCGAGTAGAACGGGACGTGCAGGTGCCGCAGCCCGGCCACCCAGGCCCGGTCGGGCTGCGACAGCTCGGTCGCCGCTCCCCGATCGGTGAGCATGGTCCGCTCACCGGTCTCGTCGACCAGCGCGACGACGGCCCCGGTCCTCCCGCGCCGGGGACCGACCGCCTCGGCTCCGGCCGCCCGCAGGTCGGCAAGCAGCCGGTCCCCGGTGGCGTCGGCACCGACCTGCCCGACGAACCTCGCCTTCGTTCCAGCCGCGCACGCGGCGGCTACCACGTTCGCGGCACTTCCTCCTCGGCGCCGGGTGATCGTCGCCGCGGTGTCGGACGCCAGGTTCATCGGGCCGTGCAGCCGCACGACGACGTCCTCGAGCAGGTCCCCGACCGCTCCGATCACGCCAGCTGGTCGAGCAGGCCCTCGACTGCGGCGCCCAACGCCGCCAGCTGGGTCTCGCCCGCGGCTCGGTCCGGCGGCACGACCTCGAGGTAGGCCTTGATCTTGGGCTCGGTGCCGCTGGGTCGGAGGATGACCCGGCTGCCGTCAGCCAGGTCGAGCAGCACCATGTCGGCGGGTGGCAGGTCGGCGCCGCCGAGGTAGTCGACGGCCGCCTCGACCCCGACCTCGCCGACGGCGGTCGGGAGCGAGCCGCGGAGTGCCGTCATGATGGCTGCGAGCCGCTCCTGCGCCCCGGCGCCGTCGAGCACCAGCGTTCGTTGGTCGGTCATGTGGAGGCCGGCCTCGTCGGCCAGCTCGTCGAGCCGGTCGACGAGCGTCGCCCCCCGCGCCCGGAGCTCGGCGGCCATGGTCACGAGCTCGGCAGCGGCGGTGAGGCCGTCCTTGTCGCGGATCTCGGGACACACCGAATAGCCCAGCGCCTCCTCGTACGCGAACACCGTCCGGCGGCCCGAGCCGTCGAGACCCGGCCTGACCAGCCACTTGAAGCCGGTGAGGGTGGCCGCGTGCTGGACCCCCCGCACCGCGGCCAGGCGGGCGAGCCATCGCGACGACACGATCGAGTTGACCACCAGGCGGTCGGCGCCAGAGGTGCGATCCATGACGTGGTCGGCCAGCAGCACACCGAGCTCGTTGCCGGTCAGCAGCCGGTACTCGCCACCGTGGCGCACCGCCGCCGCCAGCCGATCGGCGTCGGGATCGTTGGCCAGCACCAGCTCGGCACCGATCCGGCCTGCCAGCTGCATCACCCGGTCGAGCGCCCCCGGCTCCTCGGGGTTCGGCTTCGGCACCGTCGGGAAGGTGCCGTCGGGGTCTCCCTGGGCCGGCTCCACCGCCGGCTCGGGCAGGCCCAACCGGGCGAAGACCTGGAGCAGCGCCTCGCGGCCCACGCCGTGCAGCGGGGTGTAAGCGATCGGGAACGGGTCGCCGGCGAACGCGGGCAGGTGGACGACGACGGTGTCGAGGTAGGCGTCGAGGGCCTCCTGCCACGGCCACGGTTCGACCCGACCACCCCCGGCCGGCGACGGCAGGTCGGCAGCCGGGAGTCCGGCCGCCTCGATCTCGTCCTCGATGTCGCGGTCGTGGGGCGAGATCAGCTGGGCGCCGTCGGCGAGGTAGACCTTGTAGCCGTTGTCGGGACGGGGGTTGTGGCTCGCGGTCACGACGACCCCGGCGTCGGCCGACCGGTGGCGGACACCGTGGGCGACGACCGGCGTCGGGAGCTGGTGGTCGGTGAGCACCGCTCGACCGCCGTGGGCGGCGACGATGGCCGCGGTGTCGGAGGCGAAGACCGCCGAGGTCGGACGGGCGTCGTAGCCGATCACCACCGTGGCCCCCGGCCCGAGGTACCGCATCAGCCCGGTGGCGGCCTGACGGACCACGACGCGGTTCATCCGGTTCGGACCGGCACCCACCGCGCCCCGCAGACCGGCGGTGCCGAACCGCAGCCGGCCCGCGAACCGGTCCCGGAGCTCGTCGACGTCACCGGCCGCCATCAGGCTCTGGAGCTCGGCCTGCGATTCCGGGTCGGGATCGACCGCCATCCAGCGTTCGATCCGGCCGTCGAGGCTGGCGTCGTCGATCACGTGTCGGCCTCGGCGCCGGCCTTGTACCAGGGACCACCGGCCGCGATCCTGGCCTTGAGGCCGTCGAAGTCGGCTCCGGCGGCGGTGAGGTCGACCTCGGTCTC
>JBFJYB010000226.1:0-4752 GCA_041622835.1 Acidimicrobiales bacterium
CGTCGGCCTCCCAGATGACCAGGTGCCCGGCATCGGGCACGACCTCGAGCATGGCACCGGGGATGGCGGCGGCGATCGCCTTGCTCTCGTACAGCGGCGTCACCCAGTCGCGGGTGCCGCACACGACGACGGTGGGGATCTCGATCGACCCGAGCCGGTCGCGGATGTCGTAGTCGAGCAGACCGAGCGACGCTCCGATTCGGGTGGTCTCGGGGCACCGGGCACCCGATGCGATGGCGGCCTCGATGAGGGCGCCCGACGGCTCCCGTCCGAACAGACCGCGAGCGACGAGCCGGACGGCGCTGGAGTCGCCCGACATGCGCTCGGCGTTGCGCTTCGAGATGAGGCGGATGCCGGCGCGCTGGTCGGACCGGCTGGTTCGGGCCGTCGTCGCCACCAGCACCAGCGACGTGACCCTCCGGTTGGCCAGGTCGGGGCGGTCGAGCACGAACGACATCGACGCGATCCCGCCCATCGAGTGCCCGGCGAGGACGGCGTCGGTGACCTCGAGCTGCTCGAACACGGTCGCGAGGTCGGCGGCCAGTCGAGGGGCGTCGAAGCCGTCGGTGCCGACGGTCGAACCGCCGTGGCCTCGTTGGTTCACGCCGACGACGTGGAAGCCGTCGTCGACCAGGCGCCGCGCGACGTAGCCCCAGTCGTCGCTGTTGCTGGTGAGGCCGTGCACCAGCACGATCGTGGGGCCCTGGCCCGCTTCGACCACACGGAGGGTCGCGCCGTCGTCGGTGGGTATCAGGTGCTCGGGACCGTCGGGGAAGACCGAGGCGACGCCGTCATGGGCGTCGGGCGTCCGGGCCCAGCGCGCCATGGCCCGGCGGATCGCGATCGCCGCCGCGCCGAGCGCTGCGGCCACCGCTGCCAGTGCGGCCAGCAGCTTCTTCATCCGGACGAGCCTACGGGGCTCCGGTCGACGGCCGACCCCTGCGGGAAGGTCACGACCATGGCCGCGGCGGCGGCACCGAAGGCGACGACGACCCACAGGTACGCATGCCGGAAGGCGGGCACGGCGTCGGCGATCGCAGGATCGCCGAACAGCGCGACCACCGCCGCGATCCCGATCGCGCCACCGACCTGCTGGATGGTGCGGACCGTCGCGTTGCCCACCGCGAACCGCTCTGGCCCGACGTCGGCCAGCGCGGCGCTCGTCATCGAGGCGATGGAGAGACCGACGCCCACGCCCAACAGCAGGTTGGCCGGCAGGAACACGGTGAGATACGACGGTTCCGAATCCAGGCGGACCAGCAGCAGGAGGTACGAGCCGGCGCACAGCGCGCAACCGGCCGAGACGAGCCAGCGGTGCCCCCACCGGTCGGCGTAGCGCCCGGCCGGTGCCGACAGCAGCGTGGCGACCAACGGCCCCGGCGTCAGACCGAAGCCGGTCTCGAGCACGCTGTAGTCCCACAGCCGCTGCATCAGCAGCGAGTTCATGAGGAAGCCGGCGACGAACCCGAGCGAGTACAGGAAGAAGGCGCCGGTCGACGACCAGAACGACCGGATGCGGAACAGCGCCAGGTCGAGCAGCGGACGGGGGTGGGTCAACGACCGCCAGATCAACAGCGGCAGCAGCGTCGCGCCCACCAGGAAGAAGCCGACGGTACGGGCGTCGGCGTAGCCCCAGTCCTCGCCCTGGACGATGGCGACCATGATGAGCGCCACGCCGACCGTGCCGATCGGCACGCCGATGAGGTCGAGCCTCTCGTCGCGGGCTCTGGCGTCGAGCGACTCCGAGAAGAAGCGGGTAGCCATGGCGAACAGCACGACGCCGGTGGGCACGTTGAGCAGGAAGATCGCCCGCCAGCTGAACCAGTCGATGAACAGCGCCCCGATCGAGGGTCCGAAGGCGGCACCCAGCGCGCCCATCGACCCCCACCAGCCGATGGCCATGGCCCGCCGGCTGGCTGGGAACAGGGGGAGGGCCAGCGCCAGCGAGGCCGGGAACAGCGCCGCGCCGCCGATCGCCTGGACGACGCGGGCGCCGATGAGCATGCCGGTGTTCACGGCCAGCCCGCAGATCAACGACGCGGCGACGAACGTGGCGAGGCCGGCGAGGTAGACGCGTTTGCGACCCACCCGGTCGGCCAGGCGACCGGCCAGCAGCAGGAACGACGCCAGCGACACCGAGTAGCCCGACACGATCCACGACAGCCCGGCGGCGCCCGAGCCGAGGTCGTCGGCGATCGACGGGAACGCGACGTTGACGACCGAGACGTCGACCACCACCAGGAACGCGGTCGCCGTGCCGACCGCCAGCGCCAGCCACGCCTCCCGGGGGACCGGTTCGGCGGTGACCGCGGCGGACATCGCCTCACCCTAGGTCTGAGTACCCTTTGCCCCATGACCGAGGACATGAAGCCCCATTCCCGTGAGGTGACCGAGGGTCCCGAGCGGGCGCCGGCTCGGGCCATGCTGCGCGCCGTCGGGATGACCGAGGACGACTTCTCGAAGTCCCAGGTGGCGGTGGCGTCGTCGTGGAACGAGGTGACCCCGTGCAACCTGCCGCTCGACCGGCTGGCCAAGCGGTGCAAGGAGGGGGTCCGGGCCGCCGGGGGCTTCCCGCTCGAGTTCAACACGATCGCGGTCAGCGACGGCATCTCGATGGGCCACGAGGGGATGCGCGCCTCGCTCGTGAGCCGCGAGATCATCGCCGACTCCGTCGAGGCCGTGATCCACGCCGAGCGACTCGACGCGCTGGTGAGCTTCGCCGGCTGCGACAAGTCGCTGCCGGGGATGCTGATGGCGTCGGCTCGGATCAACGTGCCGAGCGTGTTCGTGTACGGCGGCTCGATCCTGCCGGGGAACCACAACGGCACCCCGCTCGACATCGTCAGCGTGTTCGAGGCGGTGGGCGCCCATGCGGTCGGCGACATCGACGACGACGAGCTGCTGGCCATCGAGCGCAAGGCCTGCCCGACCGAGGGGTCCTGCGCCGGCATGTTCACCGCCAACACCATGGCCGCGGTCGGCGAGGCGCTGGGCATGTCGCTACCGGGGTCGGCGTCGGCTGCGGCCGTCGATCGGCGCCGCGACGACTACGCCTACGCCAGCGGCACGGCGGTGATGCAGCTGCTGCGCGACAACATCCGCCCCCGCCAGATCCTGACCAAGGGCGCGTTCGAGAACGCCATCGCCGTCGTCATGGCCCTGGGAGGCTCGACCAACGCGGTCCTGCACCTGCTCGCCATCGCATGGGAGGCCGGCGTCGACCTCGAGCTCGACGACTTCAACCGCGTCGCCGCCCTGGCCCCCCACGTGGCCGACACGAAGCCGCACGGCAAGTACCACATGGTCGACATCGACCGCATCGGCGGGGTCCCGGTCGTCATGAAGATGCTGCTCGACGGCGGCATCCTCCACGGCGACGAGATCACGGTGACCGGGAAGACCATGGCCGAGAACCTGGCCCTGATCGACCCGCCCGGTCCCGACGGCGACGTCATCCACCCTCTCGACGACCCGATCCACGACATCGGCGGCCTGGCCGTCCTCACCGGGTCGCTGGCGCCGCAGGGCTCGGTCGTGAAGGTGGCGGGCATCGACTTCGACCACTTCGAGGGTCCGGCCCGGGTGTTCGACGGCGAGCGGGACGCGCTCGACGCGGTCCTCGCCGGGCGCATCGATGCCGGCGACGTGGTGGTGATCCGCTACGAGGGCCCGAAGGGCGGCCCGGGGATGCGGGAGATGCTGGCCATCACCGGCGCCATGAAGGGCGCCGGTCGGGGTGGCGACGCCGCGCTGATCACCGACGGGCGGTTCTCGGGCGGCACCCACGGGTTCTGCATCGGCCACGTCGCCCCCGAGGCGGTCGACGGAGGCCCGATCGCGTTCGTCGCCGAGGGCGACCCGATCCGGATCGACGTGCGGGCGCACACGATCGAGCTGCTCGTCGACGACGAGACGCTGGCGGCGCGCCGGGCCGACTGGAAGCTGCCGGAGCCCCGCTATTCCAGCGGCTTCCTGGCCAAGTACGCGCGCCTCGCCCAGGGGGCCGAGAAGGGTGCGGTGACCCAAGCCTGACGTCGCTCCGTCGGGACCTTCGACCCTTGGGCAGTCCGCTCCTGGTCGCGACCGTGGAGGCAGACGACTCCAGGAGACGAGCCCAGGAGGCGACATGGCGCGGCTGTGGCGCGGGGTCATTCGGGCGGCATCGGTGGTGCTGCTGGTCGTGGCGGCGACCGCGCTGCTGCTCCAGGTGCGGGTCGACCGCGGCTCGGAGGAGCTCGCGTGCGGCTCGGCGTTCGACGCCGCGACCGGACGGACCGGCTGGGAGGAGTGGTGGGCGCGCGACCTGGCCGACCCGGCCGACGGGATCGGCGGCCGGCTGGTGCGCACCGAGGACTGCCCCGGTGCGGTGAACACCCGGCTCGTGCTGGCCGGTGTCCTCGCTGGGGTTGCCGTGGCCCCTTTGGCGGCAGTCGAGATAGCCGACCAGCGCCGTCGAGGAGCGTTCGGGGCCACGACTGCCGGCGAGCGGTCGCCGGCGCGGGGGCTGCAGCGGGTCGGCGTCACCCTGAGCTGGGTGGGCGCTGCGCTGACGGTCGGCGGTCTGGTGGCGATCGTGGTCCTGGTGGCCGACCCCGACTCGACCCTGTTCCTCTACGTCGATCGCCTGGTCGTCGCGGTCATCGGCGCCATCGTGCTGATCCCCGCGGTGGCGCTGGTGTTCGCCGGCCGGGCCATCGACCTCGCCGGTCAGCACCTGGCGCAGACCGAGCCGAGCGAGCCGGCCGATGCGAC
>JBFJYB010000227.1:0-4733 GCA_041622835.1 Acidimicrobiales bacterium
CGCACGAACGGCACACCAGCTCGCCGGCGTCGTCCTGGCCCATCGCCGCGCCGCACCGCTCGCACGAGCCCAGCTCGTCGCACGACGCGCACACGAGCAACCGGCTCCTCCCCCGGCGGTTGACGATGCACCCGACGCGCCCGCCCCGCTCGATCAGCCTCACGAGCGGCGGCGAGAGCAGGGCCTGACCTGGTGGCAGGTCGCGCTGGTCGACGACCTCCAGGGCGGGCCAGCCGGCCCGTTCCTCGGATCGCGACGGCGCCACGAGCTGCCCCCACTCGAGTGCTTCGAGGCTGGGCGCGGCCGAGAGCAGCACCGCGGGGGCCCCGGCCCGTCGGGCCCGCTCGACCGCCACGTCTCGGGCGTGCCACAGCGGCGTCTGCTCCTGTTGGAGCGCCTCGTCGTTCTCGTCGACCACCACCACCGCCGCCAGGTCGGTCATCGGGGCCAGGGCGGCGGCCCTCGTGCCGACGACGGTCGCGCCGGCCGCGGCCCGAGCCCAGTCGTCGGGATGGCCGGCAGCGGGGATCCCGGCGCGCCGCAGCCGTATCACCAGGTGGGCGGCACTGCGCTGCGCCGGTGTAATCACGAGCGCGTTGCCCCGCCGCGCCGCCGCCAGCACGTGTTCGAAGGGGTCGGTCGCCGGCGGCAGCCGCACGACGGCCCGCTCGAGGTCGAATGCGGCCTCGACGACCGCCGGACCCGCCACCGGCGCGCCGGTCGCGGGGGCCGGGGCGGGAAGACCGGCGACGACCCGCGGCGGTGACGCCGACCGGAGCACGGTCGGCAGCCGTCCGACCCACCAGTGGGCGACCCAGCGGCACAGGTCGATGAGCTCGGCCGGGGGGCCCACGCCGCTCAGCTTGGCCAGCGGCTGGAGACGCAGGTGCGCCGGCGTGACGGGATCGAGCTCGACCACCCAGCCGCGGACCTTCCTGCCCTGGAGCGGGACCCGGACGATGCAACCGATCGACAGCCGCTCGGCCCGCCCGTCGTCCTGCCAGCGGTCGGGGACCAGGTAGTCGAACTCGCGGTCGATGGCGGCGACATCGGGCACGACCCGCACCACCTGCGGGCCCACCGGTCGACTCAGCTCGCCATGCGCGGCCATCGAAGGCGGAGGCGAGTCATCGGCTCAGAGGCCGAGTGCCGACCTCAGCGCCTCGACCCGGTTCGTCTCCTCCCACGTGAAGCCGTCACCGGTGCGGCCGAAGTGGCCATAGGCCGCCGTCTGCTTGAAGATCGGCCGGCGGAGGTCGAGGTGATCGAGGATCGCCGCCGGGCGCAGGTCGAAGGTCTCCTTGACCGCGGTCGCGATCTTGTCGGGGTCGACCTTCGCGGTGTCGAAGGTGTCGACCATCACCGATATCGGGTGGGCCATGCCGATGGCGTAGGCGACCTGCACCTCGCAGCGGCTGGCCGCTCCGCTGGCGACGACGTTCTTCGCGACCCAGCGGGCCGCGTAGGCCCCCGAACGATCGACCTTGGACGGGTCCTTGCCCGAGAAGGCGCCGCCCCCGTGGCGGGCCATGCCCCCGTAGGTGTCGACGATGATCTTGCGCCCGGTCAGGCCGGCGTCGCCGACCGGCCCGCCGATCACGAAGCGCCCGGTCGGGTTCACGAAGACCTCGTAGTCGTCGTCTCGGAACTGCTCGGGGATCACCGGGGTGATCACGTGCTCGATGAGATCGGGGCGGATCATGTGATCACGATCGATGCCCTCGCTGTGCTGGGTGGACACCAAGACGGTCTTCAGTCGCACCGGCCGGTTGTCCTCGTACTGGAAGCTCACCTGCGTCTTGCCGTCGGGCCGCAGGTAGGGAACGGTCCCCGCTCGCCTGACCTCGGTCATGCGCTCGGCCATGCGGTGCGCGACATGGATCGGCAACGGCATCAGCGCGTCGGTCTCGTCGGTGGCGTAGCCGAACATCATCCCCTGGTCGCCCGCGCCCTGCTTGTCGTAGACGTCGGTCTCGCCCGCGCTCCCGGCCCGCACCTCTTCCGAGTCGTCGACGCCCTGGGCGATGTCCGGAGACTGCTCGTCGATGGTGATGATGACCCCGCAGGCGTCACCGTCGTAGCCCAGCTCGCCCCGGTCGTAGCCGATGCCCTTGATGGTGTCCCGGACGATCCGCGAGATGTCGACGTAGGCGCTGGTGCTGATCTCGCCGGCCACCACCGCCAGGCCCGTCGTGACCAGCGTCTCGCAGGCGACCCGGCTCATCGGGTCCTGATCGAGGAGCGCATCGAGGATGGCGTCCGAGATCTGGTCCGCCATCTTGTCGGGGTGGCCCTCGGTGACCGACTCCGAGGTGAACGTGAAGTTCTTCACTGCAGGTCTCCTGTCGACTTCGTGCTGATCAGCCGGTTGCGGCGCGCGTTTCTCGGATCACATCGAGCACCGCCCTTGCCACTTCGGACTTGGTCGCCAGAGCGACCTTGGCGACCGCGCCGTCGGCTCCGAAGATCACCACCTCGTTGGTGTCGTGCTCGAACCCCACGCCGGGCTGCGCCACGTCGTTGGCCACCACCAGATCGACACCCTTGGATCGGAGCTTCTCCATGGCGTTGGCCTCGATCTCGCCGGTCTCGGCGGCGAAGCCCACCAGCACCTGACCCGGGCGTTTGGCCGCGCCCAGATCGGCGAGGATGTCCTCGGTGGGGGCCAGCTCGATGCTGGGAACGCCGTCGCGCTTCTTGATCTTGGTTGCCGCCGGGTCGGTCGGCCGGAAGTCGGCGACCGCGGCCGCCATCACCACCACGTCGGCGTCTCGGCGGGCCATCACCGCGTCGTGCATCTCCGCCGCGGTCTCGACCCGGACCACCTCGGCGGCGAAGCTCACCGGCCGCTCCACGGTGGTGACCAGGGTGACCGTGGCACCCAGTGCCACGGCCTCGGCGGCCAGGGCGTACCCCTGCTTCCCCGAGGAGCGGTTCCCGACGAAGCGAACCGGGTCGATCGGCTCGCGGGTCCCCCCGGCGGTGACCACCACGTGCACGCCGGTCAGCGGCCCGCCCCGGAGGCGCTCGGCCACCGCGGCGACGATGTCGGCCGGCTCGGCCAGCCGACCGGGGCCGATGTCGCCACCGGCCAGGCGTCCCTCCTCCGGCGGCACCACCGACACGCCCCGACGACGCAGCGTCTCGAGGTTCTCCTGCACCGCCGGGTGCTCCCACATCTCGGTGTGCATGGCCGGAGCGACGACGACCGGCGCCCGGGTGGCGAGGAGGGTCGCGGTGAGGAGGTCGTCGGAGATGCCCGCCGCGTACGACCCGATCAGCCGGGCCGTGGCCGGGCACACGACCACGGCGTCGGCGGCCTGGCCCAGGGTCGTGTGCGGGATGGGATCGGCATCGTCGAACATCGACGTTCGGGCCGGCGCGCTGGCCAGCGCCGAGAAGGTGACGGCGCCGACGAACCGGGTGGCGGCCGAGGTCAGGACCGGGTGGACCTCGGCTCCGGCATCGACCAGACGGCGACACACCTCGACCGCCTTGTAGGCCGCGATCCCTCCGGAGACGCCGAGCACGACCGTGGCGCCACGGAGGCCGGTGTGGGGTTCGCCCCGTTCGCTCACCTGCTCGACCGGCGAGCGTTCAGCTCGCGTCGTCGGTGTCGTCGCCGGTCAGGTCGACATCGCCCACGTCGAGCAGGCCGTCGACCGACGACAGCGCCGAGAGGTCCTGGGGCTCGGTGGCGACGATCTTGTCGGCGGCGATCTCCTCGAAGGCGATCGAGAGAGGCTTGCGGGCCACCGACGTCACCTGGGGTGGGATCGTCGCGCCGAGGCCCTCGCCGAGCTGGCCGAAGTAGGCGTTGATCTGACGAGCCCGCAGCGCTCCGAGTGTCACCAGACGGAACTTCGACTGGGTCCGCTCGAGGAGCGCCTCGATGGACGGGGACATCATGGTGTTCTGCTGGTAGGGCATGAATACTCCGTTGCCGGCGGTGCTGGGTTGGAGGCGGTGCTGGGTTCTGGGGGCGGTGCTGGGTTCTCGGGCTGGGCTGGGTTCTCGGGCTGGCTCCCGGCCGACTCGACCGGCTCGAAGAGCGCGGAGCCGACCGACCACGCTAGCAGCGCGCGAGCCGCTATCGGCGCCGAACCTGGCGGCCGACGCGTCGGAGACCGCTCAACGCACGCGCCGACGCTCGAGCTCGATGATGCTGCGGATCTCGCCGACGGCGCGGTCGAGGTCGTCGTTCACGACGGTGCGGGCGCCCAGCTCCCGGGCGGCGTCGGACTCGCGGCGCGCCTCCTCGATCCGCTGGCGAACGTGGTCCTCGGGGTCGCCGCGGCCCCGCAGCCGTTCGAGCTGGGCCGCGTCCGACGGAGCGACCAGGAACAACAGGAGGGCGTCGGCGCGACGGGAGCGGACCTGGCGGGCGCCCTGGACGTCGATCTCCAGGAGCAGATCGCTTCCCGGCGGCGGATCCTGCAACGGGGTCCCGTAGCGGTGGCCCAAGAACTCGGCCCATTCCAGGAACCGACCCTCGTCGACCGCGGTCGCGAAGGTGGCGGCGTCGACGAAGGTATAGGCGTCGTCGGGCTCGCCCGGGCGCTGGGGCCGGGTGGTCCACGACCGGCTGAGGACCAGCCGGTCGTCGATCTGGCTGAGGCGCCTCGCGACGGTTCCCTTTCCGGCCCCACCGGGGCCGGAAAGGACGATGATCAGCCCGGGTGGTCGATCAGGATCCGACGGCGGCAAGGAGGGCGGCTCGCTGCTGGCCTCCG